>NZ_NUMC01000010.1:0-107398 GCF_002577655.1 Bacillus sp. AFS040349
GAAGTTTTGACAATACGTTAATTTTTAGGAGGGTTATTATATGACTAAAAGATTTCAACAACCTCAACAGCCTTACGGATATGACGCAGCAACTGGTGTTCAACCAGGACAACAAATGCCGATGCAAATGCAAATGCAGCAAACAGGTTACCCACCTGCCGCTACATATTTTCCAGGTCAATTTGGGCAAGTACCACAATTTCCACAGCAGCAGCAACCGGGTGTGGCACAATATATCCCTGGCATGCTTCCTTTAGAGCAATCCTATATTGAAAATATTTTACGTTTAAATCGCGGTAAAGTCGCAACCGTTTATATGACTTTTGAAAACAATCGTGAGTGGAATGCGAAAATTTTTAAAGGTATCATTGAAGCAGCAGGTCGTGACCACCTGATTTTAAGTGACCCGCAAACAGGTATGCGTTATTTACTTCTTATGGTTTACTTAGATTATGTAACATTTGATGAAGAGCTTACTTATGATCCACAATATGCATTAGCATCTGTTCAACCAAGATAATATGAATGAAGGCTGACAAAATGTTTGTCAGCCTTCATCTTTTATAAATATCTGATTGCCGCATATCCTAAAAGCAGCCAGCCTGCTAAGAAAGCTAAGCCTCCTAATGGAGTGATTGCTCCTAATATGCTAATTTGTGTCACACTTAATACATACAAGCTTCCTGAGAAAAGAATAATACCAATTAAAAATAACCATCCGGCCGTTGTGAATACACCAATATTGGTGAACTTATCCACTAGAAAAGCAATGACAAACAATCCCCCGGCATGGAACATTTGATATTGCACACCAGTTTGCCATGTTTTTATGTATTTTTCAGGAATTTTCCCTTCTAGACCATGTGCTCCAAAGGCACCTAATGCTACCGCTAAAAATCCGTTAATTGCTCCTAAAAGAAGAAAAAGCTTCATATTAGGCTCCACCTCCAATTGATTACTCTTTCATCTTACCCTAGAATAGGTTATTTTCAACGGAAAAAGTGTGACAATCTTGTTATGTGAAAAAAAAGAGCCACATATGGGCTCTTAACGATTTTGCAAATATACTTTTAACACATCAGATACTCGCTGTTCGTTTTCGACAGCTTTAATATAGTAATGGTCGCCATCAAGATAGGATTCGAAGTTGTTAACTCCTTCATTTTTTAAAAACTCATCTATATCTGAAACAGACTCCTGTGCTGTTAATAAATATTTTTGACCGATATAATCTTGGTTTACATAAACATCATAGCGGTCTTGGCCAATTTTTGTTGGAGCTGGGTCATTTAAAAGTCCCATATCAAAGCGTCCTCTTCCCATGTTAAATAAATCATCATATGCCATGTTTCTAACCTCCTGTACAATGTTATTATCATTGTGTCCTGATTAGATGAGAATATGATGGATTTCACTGGAGAGATTGCTTCATTTTATGGAAGATGGGAAAATTTAAAGATCACCTAAAAGTCGAAAAGCGAATCACCGTTAGCATCTTCTTCTTTAACTGTTCTTTCACTTGTAGGATTTTTAACAACCGTTGACATATTCCCCATCATTTTTTGAAGTTCTAGTTGGCTGATTTCACTTGATGATGGTGATAATAAAGGTTGAACTGATACTTCTGATTTTTCATCAAGAATGATTTCACACAGTGATTGAATGACGGCTACTTTTTCACGTACTTCTTTAGTAGATGAGCTGTTTTTTGCCTTAGTTAACTCAGCTTCCATTTTACTTAATAGTTTTGATACAGGTATGTTCACTTTTTATTCCTCCAACTAAGCCTTAATTGCTTTTTGTTCATATTTTAAACATGCCATGCCAGATGATTTTTTAACCGTGATGGCAGGCCTGGCTGCTGATTTAAATCCGTAAGCTCGACAGCCGTTCGGAAACCGCGTATCCCAAGTAACATAAAAATGCTTACACTTTATACAGTTTATTGCTGTTTCCTTCATGTTTTATACTCCTTTTTCTTGTTTTTAATACGGTCCGCTCCATTCCACTATCTGTTTTAAAAATTATTAAAAACAAAATTCTATAAAGACCAATCAATTTCTTCTATATTTTGACTACGAAGATATTCATTTGTTTTAGAAAATGGTTTACTTCCAAAAAAGCCTTTTCGAGCAGAAAATGGGCTAGGATGGGCGCCTTCAATAACGAAGTGCTTGGATGAATTGATGAGCTGCTTTTTTTGCTGGGCATGCTTTCCCCACAGAATAAAGACAATTGGTTGATGTTTTTGATCTAGTTTTTTGATGATTTCATCAGTGAACATTTCCCATCCTTTTTTTGCATGTGAAGCTGGTTCTCCTTTTCTTACAGTTAATACTGTGTTTAAAAGGAGGACACCTTCCTTCGCCCATTTTACTAATGAGCCGTTTTCCGGTAACGGACAATTTATGTCATCTTGAAGCTCCATGTAGATATTTCTTAAAGAAGGAGGCAGCTTGACACCTGGCTGGACTGAAAAACTTAAGCCTTGCGCCTGTCCTTCTCCATGATACGGGTCTTGTCCAAGAATCACGGCTTTTACCTTATCATAAGGAGTTTCGTTCAAGGCACGAAATATGTTTTCACGTTCAGGGAATATGGTTTGTTGTTCATATTCCTCATGTAAAAATTCTAACAACTCCTCAAAATAATCACACTGAAACTGCTCTCTTAACACGCTATCCCAGCTCTTATCTATTTGTAATTTCATTGCTCTCCTCCTGTTGACTATAGCGTGTGAAAACTGGTTGTCCATCCCATACCCGTTTTGTTTCTGCTTCACGGTCTTTCATTTCTGGTTCCTCTAGAAGCACAAAGAAGTTTTTCGTTGGCAAATCTCCTAATTGATGCTTCTCACATAAACGATCTAAATACATTTTGCGTTTTAAGCCTAAATCTGCGGACTGATTTGTCCCATCTTCAGAAAATGCATAGATAACACTAGCCATTGGGATTCTTTTCACTGAGCAAACCTCTGCCACTCTTAAGAAAAAGTCCCAATCCCAGTAATTATGAACGTCCGGATCAAATAAGCCAATTTTATCATGAAGCTCCTTTTTATACATACTTCCTGAAGGCACATATGTTGAAAACTTCTTCATTTCTGCAAGATCGTACTCGTAAGCAAAGAGCTGCCTTTTAAACGGATAACGGGTGTTTCCTCTTTTTTTAAATGAAACAATCTCTGCATCAAAATAGACGAAATCAGCATTTTGTAGCCCTATTAATGCCTGCTCCAAATGAGTCTCCGTTATAAAATCATCATCATCACAAAGCATGATAGCATCACCGGTTACATGCTCTATTGCGATATTTCTTGCACGAACATGCTTAACATTTTCCGTTAACTCAACAGCCTTAATTGGTAATTCACTATATAAAGAAACTAGTGGTTCAATGCTTTCACCCGCATCATTCACAATAATAACCTCATGTGGAAGTACAGTTTGTCGAGCAATTGATTCAAGAAGCTCTGAAAGTTCTGCCAGTCGATTATATGTCACAATCACAATTGATATTTTCATCACGATCACCTTTTCTTCATTATCCTTTTATTTTAACAAACTCTGTTAGTCCTTTTATAGAAAAAACCTTCTATGACCAATAGGCTATTTTTTACCATGCATGTTTGTCCAAGTAAATTCGGGGTAATTACCAAGTAAATATCAAAGGAGTTGATGATGATGAAAACATATATCGTTGAAAATGGTGTACAAGCTTCCGAGAAGATCCTGACTTTACAAGCAGAAGGCTATGACAAGGAGCATATCTATTTATTTGCACATGATGAAAATCGCTCCAAGCATTTAACTGAACATACAAATACTAAAGGTATTGGATTAAAAGAAGAAGGTATCTTTGATAAAATGGCAAATATTTTTGTATCCCGTGGAGAGCAGATTCGCACCCGCATGACCTCCCTAGGTCTTTCACAACATAAAGCAATGGAGCTAGAGGAAGAGTTGGATGAAGGAAAAGTCGTTATTGTAGCACAGTGATAGAAATAGAAAGAGTCTAACCGATTGGTGGTTAGACTCTTTCTTCATTTCAACATCAAAAAAACACCCCCTTACAAAGTAAGGAGGCAACATACATATATAAAATTAGGGGGGATTAATAGCATCATTGACACTTTTGATGATTCTTATACTAGTAAATCCAATAATTATGTTAATTGGGTTTGTAAATGCTGAACAAATCGCTGAAACGCTTGTTGTCCACACTCATCTCTCTTAAATACACCTGCATGCTCTAAAATCGTTGCAAAAACATGGCCAACTTCTTTAAGTAGAAGTTGATAGGCATTGTCTTGGCTGATATCTGAAAAGTTCGTTTTTACCTTTTTAGCCCACTCATAATGTTTATTGATTTCTTCATCTTGCTCAATTTTAACGAGCCCCTCTTCCTCCGGCAACCAATCAGCAAGCTTTTTTAACTCATCTAACAATCTTCCAGGTAAAACAGCTAATCCCATTACTTCAATAAGACCGATGTTTTCCTTTTTAATATGATGAACCTCTTGATGAGGATGGAAAATGCCGAAAGGATGCTCTTCATTTGTTCTGTTGTTTCTAAGCACTAAATCAAGCTCAAAAAGGTCGCCTCTTCTTCGTGCAATGGGGGTAATCGTGTTATGTGGTGTTTCTTCAGTAAACGCTAGAACATCAACTGTTTCATCACTGTAGCTTTTCCATTGCTGTAAAATATCGTCTGCCGCCTCTACTAGCTCTTCTTGATTTCTTCCTTGTAATCTTAAAACAGACATTGGCCATTTTACGATCCCTAATTCAATGGAAGGATATTTACTCAGCCTAAATGAATGGAGCGTTTCCGCTACCTCCATCGGAAATGTATGATGACCTCCCTGGAAGTGATCATGACTTAAAATTGAACCACCAACAATCGGTAAATCAGCGTTCGAACCAAGGAAATAATGTGGATATTGGTCAACAAAGTGAAGAAGCTTTTTAAATGTTTCCTTGGAAATTTTCATTGGCTTATGTTCACCAGATAAGACAATTGCATGCTCATTGTAATAAACATATGGTGAAAACTGAAGAAACCATTGCTCATCGCTTAATGTAACAGGAATAATCCTGTGGTTTTGTCGGGCTGGGTGATCCAGTCTTCCTGCATAGCCAACGTTTTCTTTACAAAGCAAGCATGAGGGATATTCGCTTTTTTGCATATGACGTGCAGCAGCGATCGCGACCGGATCTTTTTCAGGCTTAGATAAGTTGATGGTCATTTGCAAATCACCATACTCTGTGTTCACAAGCCATTTCTCGTTCTTAGCAATTCTATCTGTACGGATATAGTGAACATCCTGGGAGAATTGATAAAAAAACTCTGTAGCTCTTTGCGGGCCATGCTGTTTTACTTTTTCATCAAATCTTCGGATCATTTCACCTTGAGACGGTACTAAGCAGCCCATAATTTTTGTATCTAAGAGATCTCGGTATGTGACTGTGTTTTCCTGAAGAAGTCCTTGGTCAGCAGCCCAATTTAGAATGTTTTCTAGTATTGAAACTGGAGAATTCAGCTGTTCTTCTGGTACCTCGACAGGCTTGATATCAGAAAGCTTCAGCACCTCCAAAATTTTGTTACGAGATAAATCAACGTCCCATTTTGTAATCAGCTGCTTCTGAAGAGCAAACTGAAGCAATCTTTCTATTTCTAAATCGATGTGGATTATCATTGTTTTCATCCTCTCATCTTAGGATCGTAACGATTAGGTAAGATTATTTTTGATAGCCCTCTGGATGTTTTTGAAACCAATTCCACGCACTTTCAATCATCGTGTGAAGATCTGCATATTTCGGCTTCCAGCCTAATTCATTAATGGCTTTTTCAGATGAAGCGATTAAAACAGCCGGATCACCTGCTCGGCGAGACGCTACCTCCGCAGGAATAGGATGACCTGTAACAGTTCTTGCTGTCTCGATTACCTGTTTTACCGAAAATCCATTGCCATTCCCAAGGTTATACGTTGCACTTGTGTTGTCCTTACGCAGCTTTTCAATCGCTAAAATATGTGCATCAGCTAGATCTGTTACATGGATATAGTCGCGGATACATGTTCCGTCCTCTGTTTGATAATCATCACCAAAGATCATCATTTTCTCACGGTTGCCTAAAGCCACTTGTAAAATAATCGGAATTAAATGTGTTTCCGGATCATGATCTTCGCCAAGCTTTCCTTCCATATGAGCACCCGCTACGTTGAAATAACGAAGAACGACATATTTTAATCCGTAAGCCTGCTCACTCCATTTCAGCATTTTTTCAACGGCAAGCTTCGTTTCTCCATAAGGGTTTGTCGGAACGGTTGGGTCATTCTCGACAATCGGGATATTCTCTGCTTCGCCATATGTTGCAGCTGTTGAAGAAAAAACGATTTTCTTTACGTTAAATTCTGTCATCACTTTCAGTAGACACATTGTTCCGTACACATTGTTTTCATAGTATTGAAGAGGTTTCTCAACACTTTCACCTACTAGTGAGTCAGCAGCGAAATGAATAACAGCTTCAATTTCATTTTCTTTGAATACATTTTTTAAAAACTCTTCATCTTTTAAATCACCATTATAAAAAGTTGCGCCTTCTAAAACAGCCGGAAGATGTCCCTTTTGAAGATTATCAATAATAACAACCTCTTCTTTTCGATCTAAAAGCTCTGATACTGCGTGACTTCCAATATAGCCTGCTCCACCACATACTAAGATTGCCATGCTTTTTTCCTCCGTTTCGGATTATATAATTTCCTTTGCTCCGTCTCCTACATTGGCTACATAGAAATCAGCTGTTAATCCTGTTTTTTCTGCGTAGCTCTTCCCTACTTCTTTTATAAATTCTTTAATTTTATCATTTTGAACGATTGAAACTGTACAACCGCCAAAGCCGGCTCCAGTCATTCTTGATCCTATAACACCATCTTGATCCATAGCAGCTTCTACTAATGTATCTAATTCAAAGCCTGTTACTTCATAATCATCTCGCAATGATGTATGAGAATCACACATTAACTGTCCGAAGCTCTCAATATCACCTTGCTTCAGCTTTTCTACCGCTTGAATTGTTCGAGCATTTTCATAGACTGCATGCTTGGCGCGTTTTTGATCCATGTTATTTTGGATTAAATGACGGTAACTCTCAAATTGTTCTGGTGTAAGATCTCCCAGAGATTGAATAGAAAGCTCTTTTTGCAATTGACTAAGAGCACGTTCACATTCAGAGCGTCTTTCATTATACTTTGAATCTGCAAGAGCTCTGCGTTTGTTCGTGTTTGCAATAACTAAAGACGCATTTTCTAATACAACTGGACTATATTGATAATCAAGAGTTTGACAGTTTAGCAAAATCGCATGATCTTCTTTTCCCATTCCAATCGCAAACTGATCCATAATTCCACAGCTCACACCAATAAATTCATTCTCAGCATGCTGACTCATCTGCACCAATTCAAAACGATTAAAATTCGTCTCAAACAAGGCTTGAATAGTGACTGCGGTTACGAGTTCGATTGATGCAGAAGAAGATAAACCTGCTCCATTTGGAATATTACCATAAAATAGGATATCAAAGCCTTTATTTATTTCTATACCTCTATCAATAAATTCCTTCATAACTCCTTTAGGATAGTTCGCCCAATCATGTTCTTTTTGAAGTTGCAATGGATCTTCCGTTGATAGAGTTACAATTCCGATATCAGGAAAGTTGCTAGAATACATACGAATCTTTTGATCATTTCTGAGTGCTACAACCGCGTATGTACCAAATGTTAACGCACAAGGAAAAACGTGTCCGCCATTGTAATCTGTATGTTCACCGATCAAATTCACACGCCCTGGTGCAAAAAAAGATCTTGTAGGCTGATTCTGTTGAAAAATCTCGTTAAATTGATTTTTTAATTGTTCGATCATGAAAATCACCCTTCACTTTGTCGTCATTAGTTTGTTTTTCTATCTTCATTGTAAGTTCCGATTTTGCTGCAAACAATGGTAAAATTAAATGAAGAGATAGCACTTATTTGCTAAGGTTTTCGCTTTAAACTTATTGGAACTAACAATGATTATTACTGTTTACTCAATACATATCAGTCTTTTTTTGCTAATAGCATCTAAAAAGGGTAAGAAAAGGGGATTTTTTTGCTATGAATAAGAAAACGGGTGCAGTTGCTTTTCGTTTTAATGATCCTAATGTGAATCAGGTGGCACAAATATGGTCAGTTGGCTGGGAAGAACAAGAGTCTACGATTTACAATTGGAGTGGCATTGAGAGGAAAGACCAAGAGAAATATATTTTTCAATATACCTTGTCAGGACAAGGAGAAATAGATATAGACGGTAAGGTTCATCAGTTGAAGGCTGGTCATGCCTTTATTGTTAGTAGCCCCGGTCATTATCATTACTATTTGCCCGAGTATTCAACGAAATGGGAGTTTTTATATTTAACTCTATATGGAAACGAAGCGAAGAAATGCTGGGAGCATGTTAAAAGGAAGGGCAACCAAGTTGTTCGTTTTCACCCTGAGGCTGCTCCTGTTAAGCTTGTTAAACAAATGTATGATGATGCTCGTGAACGGAAAATCACGAATGCCTATCAGGGCTCAAGTATTTCCTATCAGTTTATTATGGAGTTATACTTGGCTTTATCAAATGTGGATAAATTAATGGAGGATTGGTCAGAAGGGGTGATTAGTGCCGCTTTATTTGCGAGAAATTACTATCAGGATGAAATTGGTGCTGAAGAAATGGCGGAAGCGTCAAAGTTATCAAAGTATCATTTTACAAGATTGTTTAAGCAAGAAACTGGTGTGACCCCGATTCAGTATTTAACGAATATCCGCTTGCAAAAAGCCATTGAGCTTTTGCAGCATACAAAGTATTCTGTTGACGAAATTGCTCAGTTAGTAGGATATAAGAATGCGAATTATTTGAATAAGATTACTCGTAAGTTAACGGGAAAATCTCCTGGGCAGATTAGGCAGGGGGAGTAGTAATATAGATACTTTGTATTTATAAATACAAATTCAGCTAAAAAATAGGCTGTTTCATTGCGCTGCAGACACTTGCTTTCCGCGGGGAGGAAGCTGAGCCTCCTCGGCTTTGCCTGCGGGGTCTCAGCCTTTCCTCTACCTCCCGCAGGAGTCAAGTGTCTTCCGCTCCATTCCACTGTGGTTATGAAAATTTTATATTGCAACAATCTTTGCCGAAAAACTTCCTATATTACAAAGTAATTAATGCCTATTAACTATAATTGCTTTTTTAAAATCATTCATCCAAATCAATTTGTATAGTTCCTTTTTGGTGCATGATGGTCATTTTTGTGCCTGGGGCCATGATGTTTTCTAGGATGTCTTTGGCTGCTTGTAGGGCAAATTCGATTCGTTCTAGCTTTTCTGATTCTTCCTCCCGCTGGTTGAGTGGAATGTCTGACATTTTTTGTGTATAGGTCAATGATGTTTGATGAAATTGGGCTAGTTTTTCATAAACTTCATCATATAGTTCTTCGATTTCTTTCTTCATGTCCAGCTCCTCCCTTTTTAACTCCTTCTTCTATCATACAAAACTGGGAGCTTAAGTAAACAGGGATTTACGATTGATTTTTCAATAAACGCTTATGAATCCAAATAGCTGCCTGACATCCATCAGCCATTGCAATTGTGACTTGCTCAGAATGCGCGACAACATCTCCAGCTGCCCAAACGTTTGTGATATTTGTTTCCTTTGTTCGCGGATCTACTAGAACATGCTTATTTTCTAGCCTTTCCACACCAAGCTGCTCAGCAAGATCTGAGTGAACTGAGTTACCACCGAAGCCTATAAATCCTTTATCTCCTGCTACTATTTGTCCACTTTTTAGCTTTACTCCTTTAAATTCAAATTCATTTTCGGTGATAATTTCCTCGATATGTTCGTCTATCACACGAATGTTTTTTTGGTTAAGCTTAGTAAGAAGTGCTGATTCAAGTTGTTCCTCATCATGATTGATAAACGTTATTTTGTCTGTCCAATAAGTTAGCGTTAGAGCTAAATTTCCTCCTGTTTTTCCTGAACCTAATAGCAATACATGTTGATCTCGCACTTCATACCCATCACAATCTGGACAAACATAGATAGAGATTCCTAAGCACGGCTCGATGTTTTTAATATTTGGAATTCGATCCTTAATTCCTGTGGATAATAATAAAGTTTTTGCTTCAAACACTGTTCCATCTTCTGTGTATAGGAGGATGTTTTCTTTATTTTTCTCAGTTTTATGAACAAAGGCTTTTTCAAACTCTACTCCATAGCTTTTCGCTTGCTTTCTTCCTAAGCTTCTCAGCGTTTCCCCACTAACCCCATCAGGCCAGCCAAGTATATTATGATAAGCACGGCACAAATTGGACCGGCCATCTTGATTATCTAAAACAAGCACATTGTGCATGTATCGTCCAAGCTGAAGAGCTGCTTGTAGCCCTGCGATTCCACCGCCAACAATAATACATTCATATGAGGTTGCTTTCATATCCACACGCCCTTTTTCATTTCGTATAAATTAGAATTTGTTAAAAAGAAAAAGATTATCCACATAGAACAAAAGAGCAAGCGCCTCGAGGGGCTAGGCATCTGACTTTTTTAGCAAAAAGTCAGACTGCTGGAGCTGGATGTCGAAGTGTGATCCACAATTGATGCAGTTTATAATTTTTCCTAAACAAAGGAACTGAACATTTTGTCCAGTTCCCACAGGTTTTTCCTCAAATTGTGGATAAAAAGAATTAAACGACATGTATTTACAATATATACACAATAATTCGTCAAAAATTTAGATATTAACAAGTTATTATACTGTTAACAACAAGTTATCCACAAAAGTTATCAACATATCCACATTATCTATCCACATTTTGTGTGGGTACGTGCGTTCGCCACAATATATACAGGACTTTTTTCCATTGTTTAAAAGTTATACACAGGACATTTCTAGTTCTTTTGATCTGACTTATGATGTTCTAAAATCTCCACCATTAACATGTAGAACTTGCCCTGTCACATATCTTGAATCGTCAGAAGCCAGATACACATAAGTTGGAGCAAGCTCAAACGGTTGACCTGCTCGCTTCATTTTTGTATCTGTTCCAAACGTTGCGACATTTTCAGCAGAAAAGCTCGAAGGAATAAGTGGAGTCCAGATTGGTCCTGGTGCTACGCCATTTACCCGTATTCCTTTATCCACAAGTGATAATGAAAGTGATCTAGTAAATGTTGTTATGGCCCCCTTAGTTGCTGAGTAATCAATTAATGTTTTATGTCCTTGATAAGCTGTAATTGACGTAGTATTAATAATCGAACTTCCATTGTTTAAGTATGGTAAGCTCGCTTTCACCATATAGAAGAAAGCAAATATATTCGTTCGGAACGTTGCTTCTAGCTGTTGAGCCGAAATATTTAAAATGCTGTCCTGAACAATTTGAATACCATGGTTATTTACTACAATGTCTAGTCTTCCAAATGTCTGGATTGTTTGCCTTACAACTTCATATGCTGTTCGTTCCTGACCTAAATCTCCAGCATAAAGCAGACATCTTCCACCAAGTTGCTCAATTCTTTGTTTTGTTATTTGAGCATCACGGTGTTCATTTAAGTACGGAATTACAACGGCTGCCCCTTCTTTTACAAATGCATAGGCAACAGCTCTTCCTATGCCACTATCTCCACCTGTAATGATGGCAACCTTATTTTTTAGCTTTCCGCTTCCCTTATACCCCTCCCATTCAGAGATAGGATTTGGGCTCATTTCATATTCAAAACCAGGATGACGGTCTTGGTGCTGAGGCGGAAAAGCAATCGGCTGCTCCTTCACCTTTTGCTTTTTAGAATAATATGGATAGACAGGATACGGTTTCATGAGTTAGTCCTCCCTGTAGTTATCTTGGCTATGATAAAGCCTATTCTTCTACAGCTTGGATAGATGACAAAAAAAAACAGGACTTAGGGATACTCCCAAGTCCTGTTTTTATTATTTTTTTCTCATCTTACTCACAATATAAGAGAATAAAACGAGCACCAGTGAACATATAAACATAGCAACAGCCACCATTGCCAACCAGATGCCATACCATGGGTTTGTTATAGCACCAATTGCAAAGCTTCCAATAAAAAAGAGTAAAGAAAGACCAAGACTAATAAATGAGGGTTGAAATACTTTACCTGACCTTCTTTGAGTCAATAAAATCAACCCTACGAAAAACAGGACATAATAAATCGCTGTTGCTACTTCGTTTGATAATAAAAAGTACACGGTTTTCATTGCTAGATGGCGATTGGTTGATGAAGGTAGGTTTACGTTAATTTCTTGTTCATCTCCACCTTCAAATGAGACAGTCATAAGTCGATAGTTCTCTGGATCACTAGGCCAATTTGTATACTCAAGAAATGCTAACTTGTTTTCATGATGGAAAAAGACAGGCGATTGTATATTTTTGTTTAAATTTGTTAATCGTTTTGTTTCAGTTGTATCTAGATCTTGAAGATATAGTTCATATTTAAATAAACTGCTATTCAATGATGCTTTCGTCACTGCCGTGTAAGCTAGTAATTTCTTATCCTTTGATAGGATTGAAGAATACATATCTTTGTTCACATCAGCAACACGTGTTTCTGTTTGATCTTTTAGTGAAAAAGCAGTGAGCTGTTCATTTACTTCATATAAGCTATAATACAATTCTTCTCCATCGACAGAGATTGAAAGTTCATTCATCGTAAAATGATCTTGATCTGTTAATTGTTCTAAATCTGTTTCATCACGATTAATTTTGTAAAGATCATATCCTTCCTTTGTTTCACCTTCCATCTTATTGATTTCAGATGAAAGCTTAGCCGTAAAATACAAGGTCTCACCTGAAGGAGAAAATACAGCATCTTTTACATGTAAAGAATCGTCCGTTACCCGTTTTTGATGACTTCCATCCTTATTCATCACCATTAAGCTTTGCACGCCATCTATTCCCTCAGAAAGAAATAAAAGCTGTTCTGTACCTTGAGAAAACTTGGGGTTCCGGAATCTCCCTTCTTCTTTGCTACTAACTTTCGTAAGCTCCGAACCATCAAGCTTTGCTGTATAAATGGCTTCATCTCCATCTAAATAATAAGAAAATGCAACAGTCCCGTCATCTGGTGAAATGTCAATATCTTTTCCTAGCCCGGTATAAAATTGATAAGGATCTTCTTCGTTTAAAAATTGAAACAAGATAGAGCCAACTAAAAGAAGCAAACTTATAATAGTGAAAACGATTAAAATCCATTTTTCTCTCATTTTCATCCGCTCCTTCTTTTTACGTTCTAAACTTCTACTATTATCATATGCGAAATTTCACGTTTACTACATGAACTTATCCAAAAAATCAAATTGGCTTTTTTCAATTGGATGCTGTTTTTTTATAGTAGGCATTGTTTTCTTCTTTTTCTTTTTAAAATAAACAGGGCGACCAGTAGTCACTCTAGAAAAGCCTTCGACCATAAATGTGACTGCTAAGATCGTTAAAGCAAAGCACATAATCGGTGTTAGAGGAATCCATGGTGCCCATTGAATAAATTGTTTCGACCCCCCGATTAAACCAGACCATTCATTTGTAAATGATCGGGGAGGGTCACTTGCAAGCTGATCGTTAGAAAGAATTGTTCCACCAAAATAGAGATTAAAGATACCTAAATGAGCCATCACAATTAGCGTTTGTACCAATTGCTGTCCAAACAGGATAAAAAAACGATCCTTCAAGCTTGGAATAATATGCTTTATTAGAATATGCCGTCTTGATCCCCCCAATGTTTTGGAGCTTATCACGTATTCTGCTTTAAATAACTCCCTTGTTTCATTTCCTATTAAAACAGCTAAAATCGGGACAGTTAGAATAGTTAGGACTACTACTTCAATTGTCATTCTTTCCATAAATGAATAAACAAAGCCTTCAGGCTGCTGTCTAAGTACAGGAGTTAATAAATAGAGAGCAATAATCGTTAGTGGAATAAAGTGAAAAGCATCTACTACACTATTTATATATTTTTGCCCTCTTGAAAAATAGGCTCCAAGCATCAATCCTAGTGGAATCGATAAAGCCATTCGTAACAAGGCAATAAGAAGAGCCGCTATAACCGTAAACTTTGCCCCAATTAATACCTTTACTTAACATGTCATAACCAAGCTTGTCCGTCCCCAGCCACGATTCCTTACGAGGTGCAATAGGAGCAGAGTCAATCAACTCCTTATTTTCATCATAGATGTGATAGATTTGATAAACCTCGTTATCTACAGCTGCTGTATAAATAAAGCTAGTAAGTAACAATCCTGCAACAAAGATAAATCCAATTAAAAAGAGAGGATTTTTAAAAAGCATCATGTCAAAGCTTCCCCTCCCTTTACCGTTTTTTCAATGATGATTTTCACTAGATGATAAAAGATGAAGATTGGGACAAATAAAAAGAGAAGAATAAACGTAAACACTTCCGGTATCATATACGTTCTTAAATAATAGGTAATTCCAAACACATTAAATAGGAGCTCAACAACAACTAATGTTGAAAGCATAAACCATATTGTTTGCTTCAAATGAAAGAAAAGAGAAACAACTGTATTTCGTAAAATGTGCTTCCACAAAATGATTGTATGACGAATTCCCTTTGCCCTAGTTAAAAGAACATAATCCTTTAATAATTCTTCTTCATAAAGATGGATGGTCATTCGATATAACTGAATGGTTGGAAGAATTGCCAAGCAAATGATTGGGAGTAAATAAGCTTGACTGTCTCCAACTGTGACAACCTTCATTAGTAAGAGATCCGTTTTTTTATAGAATGTAATAATCAAAAGCTGCAGCACCAAAATTACTAATATATCTGGTAATGATTCAAAAATGAAAATAGCAAGCTTTATTTTTTCTCGAAGCCATTTTGGAAACTGCATCGTTAAAAATGTTAGTAGAATAGCGACGATATAAGCCAATAAGAGCGCACATATAATGAGCGTTAACGAATAAAAAGCCCCCTCAAATATGTATTTGTAAACCTGATACTCCACCCCTTTAATCTCAAAGGTTATCTCGTTAAAATGAATGAGGCTGTTGATAATACTAGTAAGTGTGTCTATAAACAGCCCAATATGACTTCCCCCTGTACCCTGAGCTATAAACAATGAAGGCAGTGCTCCAAAAATAATAATCCCCACACATGCAGCAATAAACTGCAAACTAATTCCTCCTAGCTTCTTCACCCTCCCACTCCTTTTAGCTACTTTTCCCACAATTATACTATAAATGGTAATTATTAGACGTTATATAAGGAAAATATGTTACATAGAAATAGGACCTGGTTTCTGCTAACGAGTTCCTGCTACCTATCGCAACTATTAATCATGTAATTTTAAATAACCTTCAAATGACACACTATCGGATGTTCATTTTTTCCTTTTATTGGGTTTAACGTACGATTTTATACTGCCTAGCTTTGGAAAAGCATTCACATCCTGGTTTGCGTATGCTTTCTTTCCTTTTTTGATAAAATAAGATGCGAAAATGGGTAATTTTTGCAATTATTACCGCTTTCCTTATCTTTTTTTCCTTTTTATGGATTTTACGTATGCATTTTTACCGCTTCTCTTTGAAAAGCATTCACATACCTAATTTGCGTATGCTTTCTTTCCTTTTTTGATAATAAACGATACGGAAATGGATAATATATACATTCCCTGCTGCTTTTTATAGCATTTTTACCATTTTATAGATTTTATGTATGCGTTTTTACCGCTTCTCTTTGAAAAAGCATTCATATTTCTGGTTTCCGTATGCTTTCTATATTTTTCCCCTTAATTAAGTTGCAGAATTAACTTTCCTAAACACAAAAATAGTCCAGCTTATATAGCTGGACCACCACAAAAACATAATTCAGTATTCAGCTCGTTATCTTTTATTAAATCCCTTACCTTCTACAAATTCTTTCATATACATCCTTGAAGGTCTAGCTAGTAAGCCTGCCATTTGTCCTGTCCATGTATCTTTTCTTTTGCCATTGGTTCGTTGCTCGTAATATTGAGATATTTCCTCATCATATTTTTTCAGCTGGTCCATGTAATTGTCTTTATTTTGCTCATATTCATCTTCATGGTAAATATGCTGGAATGGTAGCCTCTGCTTTTGATCGGGCATTTGAGCTGGGTAACCTACAGCAACACCGAAAAGAGGTAAGACTAGTGGTGGGGTTTTTAAAAGCTTACAAACTTCTTCTAAGTTATTTCTAAGTCCACCAATATAAACAGCACCAAGTCCCATTGATTCCGCTGCTAGCACAGCATTTTGCGCAGCAAGAGTTGCGTCAATGACCGCCACCATGAATTTCTCTGTACTTTCTAACACTTGACTTGTATCTTGTTCATGCTTTTCGGATAGTAATTGATGTCTGTATAAATCTGCACAAAACACGAAGAAATGTCCGTTTTCTACAACATAATCTTGCCCACCTGCAAGTTCAGCTAACTTTTTCTTTTTGTCAGGATCCTTAACCCCAATAATTGAATAGGCCTGTACATAACTAGAAGTTGAAGCTGCTTGAGCACTCTCGACAATTGTTTTAATTTGCTCATCTGATAATAGCTTATCTTCAAATTTACGAATGGATCGATGGTTTTGGATTGTGTTAATTATTTCGTTCATGTTTTTCCCTCCTATAACCTTCTTACCTGAAAGGATACCTTGTTTTGTTTCTTTATGCATTTAGGATGCTCAGTAAAAAAAAGATTAGCCCCGAAAGACTAATCTCTACACCTTCTATGCTAATTCCTTTTGCTTTGTTTCCTCACCTAGTACAAGTACAGCTAGTGCACCGACAACTATTGCAACGGCAAAGATAAGGAAAATCGAGTTAATCGAATATTCCGCAGCAACTAAATAACCAACTGTTAATGGTCCTAAAATACCACCAATTCTTCCAAATGAAGCAGCTAAGCCAGCACCTGTTCCACGAACCTCTGTTGGGTAGTGCTCTGGTGTATAAGCATAAAGCCCACCCCATGCACCCAGGTTAAAGAAAGAAAGAAATATACCTGAAGTTAGCAGCAATGGAAGTGTATCTGCATTTCCGAAGAAATAGGCACTAAGAGCCGTTCCAATTAAGAATGTAACAAGAACAAACTTTCTTCCTGCCTTCTCGATCAGATACGCCGCTAAGAAATAACCTGGCAGCTGAGCAAGTGTCATAATTAGTACATATTGAAAGCTTTTAATTAAACTGAAACCTTTCATGACCATTACACTTGGTAACCATAGGAACATTCCATAATATGAAAAAACAACACAAAACCATAGAATCCATAGCATGGTTGTTTGCTTTGTATATGGTCTTGCCCATACTTTTGCAATCTTTGTAAAAGACGATTCCTTTTGCTTTGAGACTGTAATAGCTTGAAACCTTGGAGAGTCCGGAAGTTTCAACCTTAAATATAAGGCATAAAATGCTGGCAATGCACTTAATAATAGCGCAGCCTGCCAACCGTAAGAAGGAATAACAAAATATGAAATAAGTGCAGCGATTAACCAACCACCTGCCCAGAAGCTTTCCAACAAAACAACAACCCTGCCTCGCTCATTTGCCGGGACACTTTCTGATACTAAAGTTGAAGCAACAGGAAGTTCTCCTCCTAAACCAGCTCCAATAAAAAATCTTAAAATAAGGAATAATGTTAGTGACGTCACAAATGCAGATATTCCACTTCCGATTGAAAATAAAAGAAGTGTAATAATAAACACTTGCTTACGCCCAACTTTGTCTGCCATTAAACCAAAAACTAATGCCCCTACAGCCATACCGATTGAATTCACACTACCAATCCAACCCATTTGCTCTGATGTTAAATCCCAATCCTTTTGTAATGCTGCAATAATGAATGAAAGAATTCCAACATCCATTGCATCAAACATCCAGCCTAAGCCTGCAATACCAAGTAATTTTCTCCTTGAGATATTCTGTGTTGTATCCATGTAAACCACCTTTCATTTTTAACCATAAGTGGTATCAGTATAAATGTACCAACTTTTTCCTCAGCTCTCCACTAACACTTATACTCTAAATAAAAACAGCTCGTCAATCTATATTGCTTAACATACCAAAATTAATTTATTCTCATACATTTTTATCTTTGTCAAACAGTTAAAGATATGTTATATTAAATGTAACAAAAAATTCACAAATTGGTTTTAGTTTTGACACAAAATAGCCTAGTTTTAGACAAAATTAAAAAGGTACCGACATATGAAAGCGATACCACTAAAGGAGCGTATGAACATGGATGTATTTTTCGCTTATTTATTAATTGGAACAGCTACACCAATCTTTTTATGGCTTGAAAATAGAAAAATTGCTCTTTTACAAATCCCACTGATTGTTTTAATGTGGACTACGTTAATTCTATATATGTATGCTGATTTTGGAGCAGGACATCTAATATTTGGATCGATTTTTGTGATTAATATTATCGCTGCTCACTTAACAGTTCTTTATGTTCTTTATACTTCTAAACTGCCTGAGTTTTTACAAAGCAGAACAGACGAAGGCTATACACATTAATACGCAAAAAAGGTATGACTCAAATATGAGTCATACCTTTTTCGTTTTAATGCATATCCCAAACCATTGCTAACAAAGTACCAAAGATTGTTACTAATGCAATAATTACTCCATAGTATACATTTGTATAGATCGCTGCTTTGTCCTCAGTTTCACCTGCGTGCATAAATACCACTAACTGAAGGCCAGCCTGTATAAATGCTGTTACTAACAGGACTGTCATCCCTACTGTAAATGACATATCGAAGAAGTAAACACCCAGTGCTACTAAAGTAAGGACTAGTGAAAAGACAAAACCCATCACTTGTTTCATCGGGAATAATTCACTCATTGTTTACATCATTCCTTTCAAATAGATGAAGCTGAAGATAAAGATCCAAACAACATCTAGGAAGTGCCAGTATAAACTGAAAATAAATGACTTGTTAGCTGTTTCTGGAGTTAATCCACGCTTTTTCACTTGCATGATGATAAATAGTCCCCAGAATAAACCTACCGTTACGTGGGCTCCGTGAGTACCTAAAGTCGTTAATAAGATCGACGTAAAGGCACTTGCCCCAATGCCTGCTCCTTCATGTGCATAGTGGATAAATTCATAGATCTCGATACCTAAGAATCCTAATCCAAGAAGAAGTGTAATAGCAAAGAAATTTATCATTGCTTTTTGTCTACCAAGACGCATCGCATGAATACCTAAACCAATTGTGAAACTACTTGTTAAAAGTAAGAATGTTTCAAGGATAACAGGTGTAATAACGAAGATTTCGGCTCCATCAGGACCTGTTCCTGTGCGATTATATAATGTGAAATAGGTAGCGAAAAGTGTTGCGAAAAGCATGATTTCCGCACCTAGGAAAATCCAAAATCCAAAGATCTTTAAACGATTTTCTTCTGTAGCATATTCAAGTGGTAGCGAGTTATCAATTTTCATCATTAAGCACCTCGCAATTCTGATTCAGTTTCTTCAATTTCTTTAACAGGAATATAACGACCATGATCTTTTTCGAAAGAACGTAGTGTCATAAAGATAAAGATTCCGATTGTAGTAATAATTGCTGGAATCCATAGGCTAAAGATTAGTGAGAAGCCCCATACAAAGAACACACAGCTCATTAGGAATGGCATTCCACTGTTATTCGGCATATGAATTTTTTCAATTTCACCTTTAAATAGCTTGTGATCATGTTTTTTCGCATCCCAGAATGGTTCGCTAGATGTAACTTCTGGAACAATTGCGAAGTTGTATTCTGGAACTGGAGTGTGTGTAGCCCACTCTAGTGTGCGTGCATCCCATGGATCTGCACTAATATCTCTAGATGCATAACGAATGCTGTAGTAAATGTTATAAACGATTAACACAAAACCAATTGCCATAATCCCGGCACCCACAAATGAAACCATGTTAAGTGGTCCAAATCCAGTAGATTCTGAATACGTGAAGCTACGACGTACTTGACCATCTAAACCTGTAATATACATTGGGATAAATGCTAGAACAAATCCGATTGAAAGCAACCATGCTGTCCATTTCCCCAGTCTTTCGTTCAACATAAAACCAAACATTTTTGGCCAATAGTAAGTTAATCCTGCAAGCATAGCAAAAACTACACCTGGAATAATAACATTGTGGAAGTGAGCAACTAAGAACATTGTATTATGATACTGATAGTCAGCTGCAGACATCGCAAGCATAACCCCAGTTACTCCACCTAATGTGAATAGTGGAATGAAAAGCATTGAATAAAGCATTGGTGTTGTCATACGAATTTTACCTTTTCTGAGCGTAAGCAGCCAGTTAAAGATTTTAACACCAGTTGGCACAGCAATGATCATCGTTGTAATAGAGAAAATGCTGTTTGTAAAGGCACCTTGACCCATTGTAAAGAAGTGATGCGCCCATACTAAGAAAGATAATAGTGAAATTAATACCATAGACCAAACCATTGATTTATAGCCATATAGGTTACGTCCTGAGAATGTAGAGATAATCTCACTGTAAAGACCAAATGCCGGTAAAATCAAGATATACACTTCAGGATGTCCCCAAACCCAGAACAAGTTGGCCCAAAGCATATCCATACCACCGTTATCAAGTGTAAAGAAATGTGTTCCAAATAAACGATCCATTGTACCCATTGCAAGTGCTACAGTTAACACGGGGAATGCGAAAACAATGATTAAGTTTGCAATAAGAGCTGACCATGTGAACATTGGCATTTTCATTAATGTCATACCAGGTGCTCTCATTTTCATAATCGTCGTGATAAAGTTAATACCCGTCATCAGGGTTCCTATCCCTGCAATCTGTATCGCGATCATATAATAGTTCGTACCTACAGATTTACTAAACTCTTCACTTGCTAGTGGGAAATATGAAGTCCACCCTGCGTCAGGTGATCCACCAACAACGAATGAAATATTAAATAACATAGCTCCCATAAAGAATAACCAGAAGCTTAAAGCATTAAGACGTGGGAATGCAACATCACGTGCTCCAATTTGCAGTGGAACAACCAAGTTCATGAAGAACATGATAAATGGCATCGCCATGAATAGAATCATAACAACCCCGTGTGTTGTGAAGATCTCATTATAATGCTGTGAATCGAGTAACGTATTATCAGGAACCGCTAGCTGTGCACGAAGCATAATTCCGTCCACACCACCACGGAATAACATAACTAACGCGGAAATTAAATACATAATACCGATACGTTTATGGTCAACTGTTGTTATCCATTCACGCCATAAATAACCCCATTTTTTAAAGTACGTTAATCCAGCAATGATAGCAATCGTAGTTAAACCAATGGCTACCATCGAAGCATAGATTGCAAAGCTTGGATGAGGTACGGCAAAACGATCAAAGAAATCCATACGTTTGTGACTCCTTTCGGAAGTGAATTTATTTTAAAGATCCGATATCTTTTAAAGATTAATGATTACTGTGTTCTGAATGGTCCTCTTCGTGTGAGTCAGTTTTAGTTGTTTCTGCTTCATGTCCTTCATGTTCAGACTCTGAACCTTCTTCACTGTGATGACCGTGATTTGGTGGAGCAAACTCTAAATGAGTTCCCGTATATGTTAATTGACCAAGATGACCTGGCTCTAATAACTCTTCAAATTCTGTTTCAGTAAGTGGTTCAGCTGTTTCTTTTACTTCGTCCACCCACTCATCAAATTCAGTTTGAGACATAGCTGTTACGTTAAACGTGTTATCAGCAAATCCTTCACCACTAAAGTTTGAGTTTCTTCCTAAAAATTCACCAGCATGATCTGCTGCAAGATGAAGTGTTGTAATGTGATCATTCATTGCATACTTTTGTCCACCAAGCTGTGGAATCCAGAAACTTGTAATTGGTCCATGTGAATATAATTTAAATTCAAGCGGACGATCTGTTGGTACATATAAATAGTTCACCGTTTCAATATTTTCTTCTGGATAACTAAAATGCCATTTCCAGTTAGAAGATGACGCATAAACAACTAAAGGCTCTTTATCTTCATATCCTTCAGGCTGTGCTTCAACAATATAGTTACTTTGCACTGACACAAAAGAAAGATAAGCAACAATAATAATTGGTACCCCTACACAAATTGCTTCAACCCATACATTTCCATGAATGTGTGGCGGCTCATAATCATCAGGCATGTTAGAAGCACGATATTTCACTAACATATAAGCTAATAGTCCAAGAACAACAAGAACGATAAACAACATAATTCCCATAGATAATAAGATGTCACTTGCTAGTCTTTCTGCCTGTGGCCCTTTAGGATCTAAAACCAGTAACGGCTCACATCCTGATAACAATGCGGCAATGGAAACCATAACTGTGAACAAAGTCCATTTTAATTTCATATAAGTACTCCTTTCTTTCCTTCACATAAGCTTCTTCTTTCTATACCTACATCATCAGGGTTAGATACCCCGACAACACTTTGTGAAAACATGCACAAGATCAGTGTGAAAGATCACACAAGATCGTTAATCACATCATATCAGACGTTCACTGATAAGTTTATTGGTAAATTCATGTGTCATATATCGTTCAACTATTAGTCACTTTTTCGTAATATATTGATCATAAATTGTTCACTTTTATGGAAAAATTTCTACTTACATGGGATGGTGTGCTTGTAATGGTGGGGGATGGGAAATGAATTGTTTTTAATATCCTGGTTATAGATTCTGTCTCTGGTTGATCCAGTAGATGACACATCAAATTTTTGCCCCGCCCAACAGGACTCTTCCTAACATAGAAAAAGGCCGCAAACAGCGGCCCTTCTTTTTGGGATTCCTATTACAAATTCCGACAAACTTCGGGAAGTGACAGGCACCTCATCCAACTCTCTCTTCAGCAACTTTTTTTATATACCGATTCCTCGTTATCAAAAACTCCCTCATGTACTGCTCCAAAAACAGTCGGTCCGCGATTTTTCCTATGAATCCAAATGGAGAGGTGTAGTCGAATGTGTCGAGCATGAGTGTGCCGTTTGGTTTTTCGATGAATTCGTGGACGTGGTAGAAGCGTTTGAAGGCTCCTTTTTCCATTTCGTCGACGAATCGGTTTGGGAAATCAAATTCCGTAATCCGAACAGTTAGGTTTTGTTTGATTCCAAAGTGGACGGCTTCCCATGTGACCGTTTCGTTTAACTCGATTAAGCCACTTGTTACACCACCAATCGCACGTTCATTTGTTTGACTTGTGGATTGGGTATGAATATCAATATCTCGCGCAACATCAAAGCAAATGTCACGAGGGGCATAAATAAACATATCTGTCTTTATGATTGGCACGTTATATCTTCCTTATCTTAAAATCTTAGTAACTTTTCACCTGCAGCAGGTCAAAACGGTTTCCATAGAGATCTTCAAACACAACCTCTGTTCCCCATGGCATTTCTTGGGGTTCACCTAAAAAGCGCACCCCTTTTTCTTTCATTATATGATATTCACGCAAACAGTCATCTGTTTCAATCACCAAAAATACATGATCCGCAGCTTGTGAACCTACACGTGCCTTTTTCTCATCATTATCGGCTTCTACAAATACAATTGCCGTTCCGCATTCTCGAGAAGGAGCAACTGTTACCCAGCGCATGCCTTCTCCAAATGAGTTGTCAGTAAGCAAAACAAACCCGAGCTTATTCATAATAATCAATGGCTTCATCATAATCTGAGACAAGGATTGTGATATGTCCAATTTTACGGCTCATTCTGGCTACTCCTTTAAATTAAGCTTTGCTAATGCATCTGCTAAAGCATTATTTGAAAAGTTATCATCTTGCTTTTTCATATAGCTTGCCACTTCGCGTTTTGATACTTTGCTGTTTTGGTTCTTTTTCCGTCTTTCCTGGAATGTGGACATTTTTTCGCGATGACCGCATTTGCAAGTGAACATTTGTCCCTCTCCCTGTCCACGTAGCTCAAGCTTTTTGTGACAGTTTGGGCAGCGTGCATTCGTTACTTTTGATATGCCTTTTTTGTGGCCACATTCGCGGTCCTGACAAACAAGCATTTTACCTTTTTTACCGTTCACTTCTAGCATGAGCTTGCCACAGTCCGGACATTTGCTTCCTGTTAAGTTATCATGCTTAAAGGTTTGTTTGCTGTTTTTAATTTCAGTTACAACCTCTTTTGCGTATTTCTTCATCTCATCTAAGAAAGCCTGTTTTGGTAAGCTTCCTTTTGAAATTTTAGTCAGCTTTTGTTCCCATTCAGCTGTTAACACAGGTGATTTTAGATCTTCAGGAACAAGGTTCAGCAATTGCTTTCCTTTTGACGTTATGAAAAGATCTTTGCCTTTTTTCTCTATTAAAAAGCTGCTATATAGTTTTTCAATAATATCCGCTCTCGTTGCAACTGTACCGAGTCCACCTGTTTCACCGATTGTTTGAATAAGATCCTTGCTTTCTCCTGCCATATATTTCGTAGGGTTTTCCATAGCTGAAAGAAGTGTCGCCTCATTAAATCGAGCAGGTGGCTTTGTTTCGCCAGTAGTTTTTGATACTGACTGAATCTTTAGTGTGGCCCCTTCAGATAGTGCCGGTAATGTTTGGTCATCTTCACTGTCTTCATCAACAAAATCTGTATAAACTTCCTTCCAGCCTGCAGATACTACACGTTTACCTTTTGCAGTAAAAAGCTCTTCACCTATTTTGGCAGTTACAACTGTTTGTTCATATTGATAAGCAGGAAGTAAAACGGCTAAAAATCGTTGAATAACTAAATCATAGATTTTGCGTTCTTTATCGGATAAAGCACTTAGTGGTACTGATTCTTCTGTTGGGATAATCGCATGGTGATCTGATACCTTTTGGTCATCAACAAAAGATTTATTCGCTTTGATTGGTTTACTTAAAATTTTGCCGATGATAGAAGCATATGGCTTCATTCTGCAAGCTTCTAGTCGATCCTTTAAAGTTGGAACGATATCACTAGTTATATAGCGAGAATCTGTTCGTGGATATGTTAGCACTTTATGCTGCTCATAAAGCTTTTGCATAATCGAAAGAGTTTCTTTTGCTGAGTAGCCAAAGCGTTTATTTGCATCACGTTGAAGTTCAGTTAAGTCGTAAAGAGCTGGTGAGTATGATTTTTTCGGTGTTGTTTTGACGTTTACTACCTTCGCGTCTTTTCCTTTTAACCCAGCGAGCTTTCCATCAATTGCTGCTTCGTTAAACGTTTTTGTATCTTTTGTTTTTTCGTCCTGCCAAGCAAATCTTAAGCTATTTTCTGCTACAGCTTTGATTCCGTAGTATTTTTTAGGCTTGAAGCTGCGAATTTCTTCCTCGCGCCCGGCAATCATCGCTAATGTTGGTGTTTGCACACGCCCTGAAGATAGCTGAGCATTGTATTTTGTTGTTAAAGCACGTGTTGCGTTTAAGCCAACAATCCAGTCTGCCTCTGCTCTAGCAACGGCAGAAGCATATAAGTTTTCATATTCTTTCCCATTCTTTAGCTTACGAAAGCCTTCTTTTATTGCTTTATCAGTCACAGATGAAATCCAAAGTCTTTTAATCGGCTTATTAACGCGGGCTTTTTCTAAAATCCAGCGGGCAACAAGCTCACCCTCACGTCCAGCATCAGTTGCAATGATGATGTCACGAACATCTTTACGTAATAATTGGGTTTTTACAGACTGAAATTGCTTGCCTGTTTTTTTAATCACAACTAGCTTTAATGGAGCCGGAAGCATTGGTAAATCTTCCAAGCGCCATGATTTATATTGATCACCATAGCTTTCTGGATCAGCTAATGTAACAAGATGACCCAATGCCCAAGTAACGATATATTGATCTCCCTCAAGAAAACCATTACCTTTTTTATGACAATTTAACACTCTAGCTAAATCTCTTCCAACAGAAGGCTTTTCAGCTAGAACGACTGTTTTACTCATAGAAACATCCTTTCACAACTTACATTCTGCTTCTATTATAGATGTTATTGTTTCGTAAATCTAATTTGTTTGCTGAGGCGGAGGGACAGGCACCTTGTCCCAGACTGGGACGAGGTGCCTGTCCCTCCTGGAAGAAATTAATGCGTTTATAATAATGGACAAGGGGGAATATAAATTCCAAGACGGGGGATACAAAACTAAAGGAGGAGAGAAGAATGGGTTTTATTTGGGCTTTAATTATAGGCGGAGTTATCGGCTGGTTAGCTGGATTAATTGCAGGACGTGATCTTCCAGGAGGAATCTTTGGTAACATTATCGCAGGATTTATTGGAGCTTGGTTAGGCTCTCTTCTATTTGGTCAGTGGGGGCCAGAAATGGGTGGATTCTATATTGTCCCAGCTTTAATTGGTTCGATTATTCTTGTGTTCGTTGTAAGCTTTGTAATGAGAAAAATGCGAGGCGGACACCGAACAGCTTCATAACAACATATAGTAAGTTTAAAAGCCCTATCTCAAAACAGATAGGGCTTTTAAACACTTATCTTAAATTTGTCCTAATGCATTTGCTAATGAGGCGGTTGTGTTAATTTCTTCAAAATCAAGGCCAAGTTGTATGGCTGTTTGAGCAATTTCAGGGCGAATACCTGATAATGTTGATCTAACACCTAAAAGCTTTAATGCCTTGATTAAGTGGAAAATTTCATGAGCAACCATTGTATCAATGATGGCAACACCAGACAGGTCAATACATAAATGTTCTACTTCAAGATTTGCACATTGTGTTAATGTGTTTTCTAAAATTAATTTTGCTCTGGCTGTATCAATATCACCAATAAGTGGAAGAAGGGCTGTTTTATTTTGCAGAAGAATGACTGGTGAACTTAATTCATTAATCATTTCCTTTTGTGCCGCAATTTGTTTCATTGTGTTCTTATGGGCTGCATCAATGTAAATATAAACGGATAGATTGATGACTTTTTTAACTACATCTAACCATGAAAATAATTGATCAACAGAAACTGTATCAATATTCTCTTTATAAAAGCTTTTGATATATTTAAGATAAACATCCTGTGTTCTTAAAAATTCCCTTACAACATAATGAACAGGTGTGTCTAAATGCTTTTGATCCTGGGCTAGTTCCTCTGACCATGCTCTAAATTCACTTACAAACTTTCCTTCTTCTTCTATGAAAAGTCTATGTAGGTGGATAAGGTAATCCTGATTTTGTTCTTTTAATGTTTGAATGATTGCTTGATCTTCCGTTGAATAGACTGAGTTTGGGTCATTGTCGTCAACCATATTATACCAGTCTTCTGACATTTGCCATGAGTTCTTAACTAGGTAGTGATATAATTCTTCATTTCTATGCATCTTCTTATGTCTCTCCCTAATCTGTTGTCTGATTTATTTTACAAGTGAATGCTTAAAGGCATAAATAACAGCCTGTGTTCGATCTTGAACATCCAGCTTACTTAAGATGTTGCTAACATGGGTTTTGGCTGTTTTTAAGGCAATAAACAATTCATCTGCAATTTCTTGATTGGTTTTTCCTTGTGCCATCAGCAATAAAATTTCCATTTCCCTTGAAGTGAGTTGATCATGGAGGTGTGTTGTTTCTCGTTGTCTCATCTTCATCATCATTTTACCTGTGACCTCAGGCTCTAAAATCGATTGACCGTGAAACGTGGCGCGGACAGCATTGGCGATCTCACTTGCTTTTGACGTTTTTAGCAAATAGCTTGTTGCCCCCGCTTCCAGTGCCGGATATACCTTCTCATCATCTAGGAAGCTTGTCACAATGATAATTTTAGCCTCAGGCCAGGCATCGACGATTCTCTTTGTTGCCTCAATTCCGTCCATTTCCTTCATAACCAAATCCATTAAAATGACATCCGGGCGAAGGTCAAGACATAGCTCTACACCTTTTTTTCCGTTATCTGCTTCACCAATTACCTCAATGTCAGGCTGGGCAGATAAATAGGATGAAACACCGATTCGTACCATTTCATGATCATCAACAAATACTACTTTAATCATTGTTTTCACTCTCTCCTGCTAGGACAGGAACCTTAACCTCTAACCGTGTCCCTTTATTTTTCAGGCTGACAATTTTCATTGAACCACCTATTTCAACAGCACGCTCATGCATGTTTTGTAAACCGTATGAACCTGTTTTACCTTCTTCAAGCTCAAACCCAATGCCATCATCTGTCACACGCATGATCACAAAGGAATCGCGTTCTATCAACAACACGTCCAAACTTGTTGCCTTTGCATGACGAAGTGTATTGGAAACAGACTCTTGAAGAATACGAAATAAATGGTCCTCTACACCTTTGTCTAATGGGATCGGTTCTACTTTCCATTTTATATTCATTGTCACCTTTTGCATTAGTTCTACCAAAAGCTCTTGAATTCCTTCTTGAAGGGATTTACCTTTTAATGCCGCTGGTCGTAAATGTAATAGCAACGCTCTCATTTCAAGCTGTGATTGGTGAATCGTTGCCTCAATTAGCCTTAACTGTTTCGACTCACCATCATCCCATTCTTCTCTACTCTCGGTAATAGCTGACATCATCATTGATGCTGCAAAAAGCTGTTGACTGACAGAATCATGAAGCTCACGAGCCAATCGATTTCTTTCCTGTGAAACTAATTCTTGTATTCTCTTTTCTTGGTCTTCTGCTTTTTCTGTTGCTAGCTTTTGCGAGAGCTTTGTTTGTTCCTGAATTTGCTTCTGAATCTTTTCAACCTTCTTTTGAATATCTTGTACTTCTGGCAAACAAGGTTGTTCAGTAGAGATCGTCCGTCCCTTATCAAGCTCCTGAATTGTTTGTTCAATTGTACTGAGCTGTTTTTTCCAATAAAGACCGGAAAACAAACCAAAGAGTACACCTGCTACTATACTTATGCTTGGCACAATATAAATAAAAGGTAAATCCATGATTTTTTGATTCCATAGTTCACTCCATTTATGAAGGGGAAATGCCATAAAAAACATGAGGGAAAGAAGAATGAATAGAATAAGTGAAAAAAATGCACCTAACAAAACTTGCCGCTGTATCATATTCATATTCTTTTCACCTCAAGCTTTCCTGAAATAGCTGAAGTGATCAATTTCACCCTTTGTTCACCTTGTCTGTACTGCGGTGTTTCATAAACAAGAGTTTCATTCACAACCTTTTGCTTAAAATCTTGAAAAACACTCACATCACCAATCATAACAGAATGGTTAATATGAACCTCCACTTCATATGGAACAAGAATTTGAACATTTCCTACTAAACTGCGTATCGAAATAATCGCTTCCTCATTTGGTAAGACCGTATCACTTAAATCAATGACTGTGTTCCCAACACCCACCTGAATATTGATATCATTCCATTCATATGCAATATCCGGTGATTTTTGATTCGTAAAGAACTTATTTTCAAAGATTTTTTTCTGATGGGTCACTGGTTCGTTTGCCGGTTCATTTTTTTCTGATTCGCCCGAAGGCTCCTTCACACTTGGTTTTATTCGTTTAGGCTCCTTCTGTGTTTGGAAAAATTGAACAACAACATAAATGAGCAGCACACAAATAAAATAACGAAATGTCATCATATTCAGCACGGTAATAACAAGCCAAATCCAACCAATCCAATAGAGGCTCTTGCCTATAAACCGCGGTCGCCATCGACGCCCTAAAAAAATGCATCCAATTGATAACAAAAATGTAACGATTAAACCACCATTAAAAAATAATATTTCTAAAAGAAGGAGGAGAATTCCTATTAGAATAATCCAATTTACATAATCAGAATTCATATTTCTTAACACGCGGTTTCCTCCTCCCTATTAATATAGTAACAAACTTTTATGTCAGCCGCGTTTCATATGAAAGAAGGCGCAAGTTTGACCTACGCCTTTTAAGAATACCATGAAGATTTACGAGATTGTATTTGTTTGTTCAGTTTTTAATTGTTTTTCTAATTGTGCAATACGAGCATCAATTGTATTGCGGTGATAAGCTTTTGTTACCTGCTGCTCGAGGCGATCTAGATAGCTTTCCATTTCTTCAAATCTTGCAAATGCTTTTGTTGAAAAACTGCCAGAATCAGATACTTTGCTAATACGGTGGTGAGCACGGGCAACATTTTCTCTTCCCATTAACTCCATACGTTTAATCTGCATATCTTTTAATTTATGTTTCATTTCCTCATACTTTTGCTCAAGCTCTTCAAGCTGCTGTGCTGTTTGCTTACGAGATGCATCTAAACGCTCTCTTCTTTCTTCATAATGAGCATACTCTTTTAAAGCAAATTCATAAAGTTCAGCCTCTCCAGCCTTTGAGGCAATTTCAGCTTGATGCTTACGTTTTTCTGCTAGATGTGTTGCTTCATTGTACTCGCGGTTAAACTCTTCTTTTAACAAATACTGACGTTCAACTAACTTACGAACCTTTTCTGTTTCCTGCTCACATTGTCTTAAGTAGTGGTTTAAAATTGAGATTGGATTTTTTTGTTCCTTTTGATCTAATGCCTCATGTAAATCTGCTGAAATTGTATCCGCTAATCTTGTGAAAATATTTGCCATTATAAATCTCTCCTTTAATGTTTTACATTTTTTTATTAAACTTGTGAGGAGTTTTTACTCTAGCCTCCTCAGTCAAGGTGGGAAAAACGTTTATTAATAGTTACCTTTTAAATCGTTCCATTCTTTTTCAAAATTTGTAAATGGATCTGAATCTTCTTTAATGGATTTTTCAGATGATTTGTTCCAGTTTTTATAAACAACGTAAATCACATATGCAGCAACAAATCCTAAAATCGCTGGCAGGTTTGATGCTGAAGCGAATAACGCAATCACACCAACAATCGCTAACACCACTTTGTTAAATTTAGATTCCGTCTTGATAAAGCCTTTGTACGAGTAGTACAGAATTAGCAGACTTAACCCTAAAGCAATCATAGGTGCTAAATTTGATAGCAGTATTGCCACAGCCACCCCACCTAAAAATAAAAGCCCAAACTTTTTCATCTTTTGTTTCCTCCTTTTTTAGTAGAAAAGCTCGTTGACTTTTCTCTTTACCAACCAACACAAGTTGTTTGGCTTCGTTATGTTGTGTTTAACTTGTGTTCGTTTCTATGTCTTTATCTTACCTACATTCCAGAGTTCTCAAAACGAGCCTCAGCTTTATTTTCATCTACGGCTAGAGGCTTAGTAAGGGTACGTCTCATAGATTTTTCATAAGTGAATACATGTTTTAACCTTAATTGGAAAAAATTAATAAGAATGATGTTTAGCCTATAGGAGGTATTTGAATGACAGAAGAATTCCCACAAGGAAAGATGCCTTATGAACCTGAGCCATTTTGGAGAGAATCAGCTCAACTAAAATCGTTTCCTCCTTTAAAAATTGATACAGAAGTTGATGTAGCAATCGTTGGAGGCGGGATTACCGGGATTACAACTGCTTACTTATTATCAAAGCAAGGATTGAAAGTAGCTATTTTAGAAGCTAGTGAAATTCTAAATGGAACAACCGGTCATACTACGGCAAAAGTAACAGCTCAGCACGGCCTCATATATGATGAACTGATTCAGCATATGGGTGAAGAAAATGCTAAGCTGTATTACCAAGCCAATATAGATGCCCTTGAATTTGTTCGACAAACAACAAATGAACTTGGGATTGATTGTGATTTAACTGAAGAAGATGCCTATATCTATGCGATAAGTGACCATTATGAAAAGAAAATAAACAAAGAACTTGAAGCCTATCAAAGACTTGGTATACATAGTGAGTATGTTAAAAACATTCCTTTTCCAATCGATATCAAAGGCTCTATTGTGATGAAATCTCAGGGACAATATCATCCTTTGAAATTTTTAACAGTACTTGTTGATGAAATCGTGAAATCAGGTGGAGAAATCTACGAGCAAACAACTGCGATCGATATTGACGAAACAACACCTAAACCAACGATTATTACAAGGGAAGGTCGCCGTGTTGCCTGTAAATATGCTATTGCCTGCTCACACTTTCCATTTTTTGATGGAAAAGGATTTTACTTTTCACGTCTGCATGCAGAGCGTTCTTATATTCTTGGGGTTCGTGCGAAAATGGATTTCCCTGGCGGAATGTACTACAGCGCCGATTCTCCAACAAGATCATTGCGCTACACACCGATGAATGGAGAAAAACTTATATTAGTTAGTGGGCATGGCCATAAAACTGGGCAAGGCATGTCCACCTACAAACACTATAAAGCGCTTGAGGAGTTTGGGGAAGAAGTACTCGGAATTGAAGAGATTAAATATCGCTGGTCTGCACAAGATTTATATACTTTAGATAAAGTTCCTTATGTTGGTTCAATTACATCAAGCAAACCCAATATCTTAGTGGCAACTGGCTACCGAAAATGGGGAATGACAAACGGAATTGCCGCATCAAAAATTCTTACGGACCTTGTTTTAGAAAAAGAAAATCCATATCAAGATTTATATAGTCCCTCTCGTTTTTATGCTGATCCTAGTATTAAAAAGTTTCTTAAGCAAAACCTTGATGTTGCAGGTCATTTAATTGAAGGAAAAATCGATATTGCCGACAAAAGCATTCAAGATATCGGAAACGATGAAGGCTCTGTTGTTGTTGTGAACGGCAAACGAGCTGGCTGCTATAAAGATAACGAAGGAAATGTGAATCTTGTTGATACAACCTGTACGCATATGGGCTGTGAAGTAGAATGGAACAGCGGTGACCGTACTTGGGACTGCCCTTGTCATGGTTCGAGATTTTCGGTTACTGGTGATGTTGTTGAGGGACCAGCGAAGAAGCCGTTGAAGAAGGTTGATATGTAGAGGGTTTTTAAAAATAACGTTGAAAAGGGCTGCTGTGGGCAGCCCTTTTGTTATGTGTTTGTCATTTTGGTTAATCAGCCAGAGGTTTCCCTGCAACAATTGACCAACTTGCAAAAAATCTGGTGATGGTTGCAAGTTTGTTGGCTTGAGTTGCAAGAATAACCGCAGAACTTGCAGAATCATTTGAATGAGTTGCAAAGATATTTAAGATCTTATAAAATTGGCAACTTTAAGTGATGTTGAATTTGACTGCTTTGGAAATAGACATAGCGATGAAGGACAGTTCTCCGGGTGAACCGGTCTGTTTTGTCGTTTATCCACCTTATGAAAGACATTCCTCTCGGCGAACCGCCCGCTTTTGTCGTTCATACGCCTTATGAAAGACATTCCTCCATTTAACACGATCACTTTTGTCCTGCATTACAGCCAGAATCAGTCAAACCCTCTTATCCCCCTTCATCACTCTACCCAATTCCACTTTCTTTTTCTTCATAATCCTCACAACTGGATCCTTTGCACTTAGCTTTCGATAGGTGATGTTTGAGATGTCTAGTCCATGTCCCAGTGTTGCATAAACATGACCTTGTTTTGGGTCGATTAGTTGATTGCCTTCAAAGTAAACTCGTGGCGTTTTCCACAGAGCTACTAAAGCTTTTCCAAAAGGCATTTCATGATAGCGGTCAGGCCACATAGTTTTGATATGTTCCTTTACTAATGGATAATATTTAGAGCTCATGCCTGGAAAAAGATGATGCTCTGTATGGTAAGAAAAATTAAAATGTAGCACATCGACCCATTTAGGGACAGTTACTGTTAAGCTATTTGCTAATGGATCGTTTACCTCTGTTATTGGATTTAAACGGTGATTTGTTGAGATATAGCCCATAACAATGGCATTTGCAATTAGTAACGGCAACAAAAACGCAAAAAACCACTTAACTGGTCCCATAATAAAAAGTAATGAAAACCAGAAAACCCATGGCAATATAAGCTGCATCCATACGGAGCGCTTTTGCTTTGGTTTAAATTCCTTTATGTAGGCAACAAACATTTTTGCAGAATGAAGGGAAAACATAACCGTTAAAGATGCAAAACTGGCAAAAGCCCGTACACCATGTGGCAGGCGGTATATCCAACGTAAAAATTTTGTTTTTGATAAACGCTCTAGTGTTGGCCAAGAATCAGGGTCATGTTCTTCATGTTGGGTATGAACATGGTGTGTTAGGTTATGCCACTTTCTCCACAGTTTTGGTCCAGTGCTTAGCGGCCAAAAGGCAATTGCCCCCAGTAAGTCACGAAGCCAAGGCTTTCTTACTACAGTTCCATGGAGAATTTCATGTCCAAGAAACCCCATTGCGGCAAAGCTTGCTCCAAGCACAAGGGCAATCCCCAAATAGAGAAACGGGTGTAATTGAAATAAGCCAATTGTGAGAAAGCCCGCTATAACAATTAATAAATATGCTAGACCTCCCCAAAGGCGTCCAGGCACAGGCTTAAAGGCCTTTTTCGGTAATTTTGGTGCAATACGTGCTGCATACCATGCAAAAGAATGTAGCTTATCCATTTTCCTACTCCCTCCAGAATCAGTAATATCTACTAATAGTTTGTACAATTTTTGATGATTTAGGAGTGAAATTTGGAAATTTTCTCTATATGAATGTGTATATTTTTAACAATTAAAAAATACCCTTCATTCAACATGTTAATTTTCATAATGGTTAAGATAAAAATAACAATATGATGAAGGAGATGATTAGCATGGATCAAAGAAATAATGAAAGAAACAATGAAAATTCATACAAGGGAAAAGTATACAAAAGAAAATCAGAAGCTTTTTCAGAGTATAATATTAACCTCCCTGAACAACCCCTTCCTCAACCTAAGGATTATGAAGAAATTGAATATTAAAAACTAACAAGGCTGAATGCATAACGTTCTCCTTTATGCATTCAGCCTTGTTTTAGATTAGAGAAACTCCATATTTAATTTTGCTGGAAGTTCATGAGACAAGACTGCGTCTAATGCTTCATCATTTTCACAAATAATTTCTAAGGATTGTTCATCTTCTTGAGAGAACATGTTTTCATGAAATTCTCCATTTATCCATGTTTCAACCGCATCTCCTGAAGTAAACACAATCGATGTAAGGTCAGCATCTTCAACAGATCGTTTTATAATTGAATCGTATCTTCGATCAATATAGGATTGATAAATACTTAGATAGTCATATTTTTTATAGGTTAAATCTAAATTCAGCTTTCTCTTAGCAGTTATTTCAGGGCCAACAATCAGAAGATTTTCTTGATCAGCCATCTCCAAGCTAGGGTATAATCCCATTAATTCTAACTCTTTTAAAGCTGTTTCATTTTGACAACAAAGTTCTGCTGAAATCTGGCGGATATCAACTCTATGCCTTTTCAACTGATTGAAAAAGGCAGTAACCGCTTGGGAAGATAAAAATAATATCGCCTTATATGAGGATAGTTTCTCCAATAATTCAATCTCTACTTCGTTTTCCTTTACCGTCCATTTAGGACATTCAATTACATCTGCACCCTGATTTCTTAAGTGCTGAGCATTACTTTCTTCTCCGGCACTTCCTCGAACATATAAAATTTGTTGACCAAATAAAGGCTGATTTTCAAACCATTTAACTTTATCTCTTGTTTCTACAATATCGCCAACTAATGTAATGGCTGGGTTTTGAATGTTTTCTTCTCTAACTTTTTCAACAATAGTAGAAAGAGTGCCTACTACACTTTGCTGTCTGCTCCATGTTCCCCACCTAATAATGATAACTGGTGTATCAGGTGATTTACCGTGAAGCACAAGGTTTTCGCAAATATGCTCCAGGTTTGAAATACCCATATAAAAGGCAATTGTTTGAACACCTCTTGCTAAGCCTTCCCAGTCAATATTTGGTTTACCTTCTTTTGATTTATCATGGGCAGTAACGACAGCGAATGATCCTGCATAATCTCGATGTGTTACCGGAATACCAGCATATAGAGGAGCAGCAATACCAGAAGTAATGCCGGGAACGATTTCATATGGCACATTTTGCTCTGCCAAAGCTTGAGCCTCCTCACCTACTCTGCCAAAAACACTCGGGTCTCCACCTTTTAATCGAACAACAGTAAAGCCAGCTAATGCTTTTTCCACTAAAGTTGCATTGATTTCGTGTTGTCTCATAAAATGACGAGTAGGCAGTTTCCCACAATAGATTAGTTCACAGGTAGGTGGTGCATATTCAAGCAGCCTTGGATTTACAAGTCGATCATAAAGAATAACATCTGCCTTCTTGATCGCTTCCATTCCTTTTACAGTGATTAATTCCTGATCTCCAGGACCCGCTCCGACTAGATACACCTTTCCAATGCTCATCCCCACCGTTACTCCCCCTACCTTTTCTATAATTTTAAAGTAAGGGTTCTATCACATTTAACCTTACTTGTTTCACGAAAAATCCATTGTTAATTTATCCAACTACTATACTTTAGATTTTCACAATAAGCTAGAGCGTCTTTATTAAACTAACAGAAAAACTTCTCCATCATCAATGATTGTTTCATAAGTTTTCACACAACCAAAATCTGGTTCTTGCACAACACCATCTTCAAGACAAATTTTCCAGTCATGCATTGGACAAAATACGTGCTCTCCGCTGACAATTCCTTCACTTAACACGCCGCCTTTGTGTGGGCATTTATTTTCTATTGCCTTTATTTTTCCATTCGATAGCTTAAAAACAGCAACCTCTTTATCTTCCTCCAATTTGACCGTTTTACCAACTCGCTCTGGTAGTTCCAGAAATGCTCCTACATACACCTTCGTTTTGGTTAGTTCTTTCATGTCCATGCCCTCCATGACAAAATATTCTGTATTTTCACCTTATAAAGAGACTGTTTCAAATAACTCTTTCTTTGTTTTCTGATCTTCAATAATTTCTTTCCAAGGATCTTTATAAACAGATAAAGTTTCATCCATGCGAGCATTTAACTCAGCACGCTTCTTTTTATCATCTAAAACAGATTGGACATGATCTAAGCCAACGCGTTCGATCCAAGCAGAAGTACGTTCTAAATAGTTTGCTGTTTCACGGTAATATTGTAGATAAGCACCTGTAATCTCCATTGCTTCATCATCTGTTTTTACTTTATAAAGCAAATCTCCACCTCGTACGTGAGTACCACCGTTACCACCAACATAAATTTCCCAGCCCCCATCAATTCCGATAAAGCCGATATCTTTAAAGCCTGATTCTGCACAGCTCCTTGGGCAAGCAGACACAGCCATTTTCACTTTATGAGGTGTTTGCAAACCTTCAAACTTCTTTTCTAAACGAATGCCTAATCCCATCGAGTCTTGTGTTCCAAAGCGGCAGAATGTTTCTCCAACACATGTTTTTACGGTACGTAGTGATTTTCCGTAAGCATAACCAGAGTTCATATCAAGGTCTTGCCATACTTTCGGAAGATCATCCTTTTTAACTCCAAATAAGTCAATACGTTGACCACCTGTTACTTTTACTAATGGAATCTCATATTTTTCAACAACATCGGCTATACGACGTAACTCACCTGCATTTGTGACACCACCGTACATTCTTGGAACAACAGAGTATGTGCCGTCTTTTTGAATATTTGCATGCATCCGTTCATTAACAAAGCGTGATTCTCTTTCATCCTCATAGCCGGTTGGGTTAACCATTGCTAAATAGTAGTTAAGAGCTGGGCGGCATTTTGAACAGCCTTCAGATTCCCATTCAAGAACATTCATTACTTCTTTAATATGTGTTAAGCCTTTTGCCTTAATTTCCTCTACCACTTCATCTCTTGATAATGTTGTACAGCCACAGATTGCTTCTTTTTGGGCAGCTGCATCAAAATCAGAGCCAAGTGTATATTGTAAAACATCCGCTACCAATGGTTTACAGCCTCCACATGAACGAGATGCACTCGTACAGCCTTTAATCGCATCAACGGATGTACAACCCTTTTCCTGGATTGCTTGAACAATCGCACCCTTTGAAACTCCATTACAACCACAAATGATTTCATCATCCGGCATAGAAGCAACTAAGCTTTCTCCAGCTTCTTCACCAATTGGTTGTAAAATACTGATTTTTTCTGTGTCGGAAATGTCTGCTCCTTTTTTAATCATCGAGAACAGGCGACTGCCTTCTTTACTATCTCCAAATAGTACAGCACCAACGATTTTATTGCCTCTTAACACGATTTTTTTGTAGATCCCATCTTGTTCATCAAAAACTTTTAATGACTTTTTGTCATCACCTTCCATAAAGTCACCAGCCGAGAACACTTCGACTCCAGAAACCTTTAATTGTGTTGATAGAACAGATCCTTTATATCCATCTGTTTGTTCACCACAAATATGTTTTGCCAGTACTTTTCCTTGCTCATATAAAGGAGCGACAAGACCGTATGGAATGCCATTATGTTCAGCACATTCACCAACGGCGTATACGTTAGGAAGATTCGTTTGTAAAAAGTCATTTACAACGATTCCTCGATTGACTTCAAGTCCACTTTCACCAGCGAGGGCAATATTTGGTTTGATTCCAACAGCCATAACAACTAAATCTGCTTCTAATTCACTTCCATCTTTAAACCTTAAGCCTTCTACTCGTTCATCTCCATAGATTTCAGCTGTTGATGCTTCTAGTAAAAATTTCATCCCTTGTTTTTCTAATTCTTGCTGAAGCATCTTACCGGCAGTTTGATCTAGTTGGCGCTCCATTAATGTTGGAGAAATATGAATGACAGTTACATCCATTCCAAGATTTAATAAACCACGAGCTGCTTCTAAACCTAATAATCCTCCACCGATAACGGCTGCTTTTTTATATTTTTCAGATGCTTCAAGCATAATGTCTGTATCTTTAATATCACGGAAGGCGGTCACACCTTCTTTGTCAGCTCCAGGTAGAGGTAGAATAAACGGAACAGATCCTGTTGCAATAATAAGTTCGTCGTATGGGACAACTCGTTCTTTATCTGAGTAGACGACTTTCATTTCTGAGTCAATTTTTGTAACAGATTCACCTGTATAGAGAGTGATATTGTTTTCTTCATACCATTCCCAGTCATTTAGCGTGATATCTTTTACTTCTGTATCTCCTTGTAAAACCTTTGATAATAGAATTCTATTATAGTTTGGGTGTGGTTCTGTTCCAAAAATTGTGATGTCAAATGAATCTTGGGATAATTTTAGAATTTCCTCGATTGCTCTTACTCCGGCCATTCCATTTCCTATTAGTACAAGCTTCTTTTTGTTCACTCGATTTTCCTCCCCTTGGAAAGTTTCCTCAACTATATCACGGCTAAATGATACATTTAACATACATGTTAGGTTTTCTAACGTTGTTTTGTTAAGAATAGGCACAAAGCCATTATTAAGAAAAGAAAATCAATCGTTTCAAATTAGGACTTCATAATTTCACAAAATCATAGAACAAGGAAACATACCTCCAGAATAAAAAAACACACCTTTTCCAATTGATTAAGACCATTAAGCACTATGGCTTCCCAATCAAAGAAAACGTGTGAACTTCAACAACATTAGTGAAAATGTTTTAGCCGATATTTATTGTTCGAACATTTTAGTAACAAGACCTAGAGGATTTAATTTAGTGAACATATAGCTTCCTGAACAGTCGAAAATGAGCTTATTCCTGCTATATTGATATCTAATTCAATCGCAATGACCGCTAAGTCAGGACGCATACCTGAAATGATACATTTCACCCCTAACATGGACATCACATTGGTAATTTTAAAGAGTATATCAGCAACAAGATGATCTAACTTATAGATTCCTGAGAAATCAATAATGATACACTCTACATTGCTCTCCTTTACTTTAATTGGGACATGATCAATTAAATAGGTTGCTCTACTTTCATCAAATGACCCAACCAAAGGGAGAACTACAACACCTTTGAATAGAGGAACAAGGGTAGTTGCTAATGCGTTTATTTCTCTTATTGTCTCTATATTTCTCTTCTCAACTTCTCTTTTTTCAGTAATATCTTTTATTACGCTTTGAATCGCTTTTGTTTCTCCGATTTTTAAAGGATGACAATACAATTCTACTTCTACTATTGTGCCATCCATTCTATAGACAAGCTCTTCAATTACTTCTGCGGGCCTGTCATAAGCAGAGCTGATTCTTTTTTTAATTGCTTGTTTAGAAGATTCCTGAAAAATATCTAATGGATCGGCCCCTATCACATCTTCCTGACTACATTTAAAAAAAGTGGCAGCGGCCTGATTAATATAAATTATTTTATGATTGCAGTGAATGATGATTGGATCATGTAAATATTCTAAAACTTCTTGATAATTTATTTTTGAAATATCTTCACTCATCTCTATGTTACACCCCCTACGATATCACTGTGCAGAGGATTATGTATAAACCTCATTGTACTACTGTATCATGAATAAAGTTACTATTAAGCCTAAATCAAAAATTATCTTTATTTATTTTCATAGGGTGAGTTAATTTCATAATAATAACTCTTAAATCAAAAAACGAACATTTTTCTTCATCCTGAACTTGTTAATAAACAATACACGGATAAAAATACTAATAAAGGTAAAACTCATACGTTTTTTGGTAACAAATGATACATTATGAAATTGATTCAGGGTATATACATTTTGAACTTTTTTAATTTAAAACAGTAAATATAATTTTGTATTAATCATAAAAAAAACCGACTGTTGTCGGTTTCTTGGCAATTAGTTAATCGGCTTAATATTCACTGCACTAACCTTGAACCCAGGCATTTTACAGGTTGGGTCAAGGTCTTCCCCGACTAGCATGTTGACGTTTTGGTCTTCTGCCCAGTGAAACGGGACAAATACGGTGTCTGGTCGGATGGTATCAGAGATTTTACTTCTGACTTTAATAGTCCCCCTTCTAGATGAGACGGAAACAAGGGTGTTTTGTTCAATGTTGTATTTCTTCGCTGTTTCAGGATGGATCTCCAAGTATGATTCAAAGTTTCTTGCTGCAAGTGCAGCACTTTTCCTCGTTTGGACTCCTGTTAAATAGTGTGACATGATACGGCCAGTTGTTAAGTAGAGAGGAAATTCCTCACAAGGCTTTTCTTTTGGTAATGCTGAAATATTAGACACAGGAACCATCCTTGCTTTACCATCAGCATGTGCAAATGTTTCTTCAAATAGCCTGTCAGTTCCGCTGTGCTCTAAATCCGGACATGGCCAGAGGATGCCTTGTTCTTTCCGAATTCTATCATAGGTAATTCCGTAATAGTCGGCTGCTCCTCCTCGGCTTGCTTCTCTTAATTCATTAAAGATATCCTCTGCTTTTTGAAACGGAAAATATTTCTCTTTTCCTAGCACCTTTGCAATCTCGCAGATAATTTGCCAATCATTCTTTGCCTCACCTGGACATGGACGGCTTGCTTCTCTTAACGTTACACGTCCTTCAAGATTTGTCATTGTGCCCTCATCTTCTAGATAAGATGAGGCAGGGAGAATTAAATCCGCAAGTTGGGCAGTTTCTGATATAAACATATCAACAGCTACTAAGAACTTTAACTTCTTTAATGCTGCTTTTACAAAGTTTGCATTTGGATTAGAAACAACAGGGTTAGAACAGACGAGTAGCATACCTGTGATATCACCATGATCTATTTTTTGAAACATTTCATATGCTGATACTCCCTTGCCAGGCAGTTCATCCTTATTGATTCCCCATACTTTGGCTACATGTTCCCTATGCTCATCATTTTCAATTAAACGATAACCAGGAAGCTGATCTGCTTTTTGTCCATGCTCACGCGCACCCTGTCCATTTCCCTGACCCGTAATCGCTCCATATCCAGAGAATGGCTTTCCGATTTTTCCTGTTGCAAGTAAAAAATTCAATATATTGCGGACGGCCGCTGTTCCATCGATTTGCTGTTCAACTCCTCTAGCTGTAAAAAGCATCCCAGACTCTTCTTCAGCAAACTTTATCGCAGCTGTTTTTATTTGATCTACCGGAACTCCTGTTATCTCAGCAATTTCGTCTAGAGATAATGAATCCACATAGCTTCGCACTTCCTCAAACCCTGTTGCTCGTTCTTTGACAAATGCTTCATCGATCAGACCTTCATCAATGATAACCTTTAATAATCCATTAGCTAGTGCCGCATCCATTCCCGGTTTGACCTTAAGATGCAAATCAGCAAGTTGTGTTGTTGGTGTTTCTCTTGGGTCTATCGCAATAATATAAGCCCCATTTTCTTTTGCTTTTTCAAAATAAGGCATAATTGTTGGCTGACATTCTGCAATATTTGTACCCGCTAATATAATCACTCGAGTAAACGGCACTTCTTTTAATGAGTTGGTAAGACCGCGATCTAAGCCAAATGTTTGATTGGCTGCAGTAGCTGCTGCTGACATACAAAGACGTCCATTGTAATCAATATATGGAGTTTTTAGTGCTACCCTTGCAAATTTCCCGAGTAGATAGGCTTCTTCATTTGTGATCGATGCACTGCCATAGATTGATAAAGCCTCATGTCCATCTACAGCCTGTATTTCCTCAAACTGTTTTTTTATATGTTGAAGGGCTTCATCCCATGTGATTCTAACAAATTCTCCATCTACTTTTAGTAATGGATGCAAAATTCGATCTTGATGGAACGGGTGCTGGTGGGCATTCATTCCTTTAATACATAATCTTCCTTGTGAGGTTGGGTTATCTTTCCCTATTGTTTTATACGTTTTTCTTGAGACGATCGACTGCTCAATCAACTGCATTTTACATTGCATACTGCAAAATGGACATTGAGTATCATACACTTTTTCCGTTTGGACCTCTTGTTGCTTTGTCCTGAAATACTTTAATAATAAATCGGTCAAGGCACATCCATCCTTTTTTCAATTAATCTTTAAAACTAGTTAATTCTTTCTACATTTATCATCATTTCAGCTTGAAGCCTCTCTACTAGCTGATTACAAAGAGTTTCTTCAAATAACACTTCTCTTATATGAATGATTCCAACACGATTGATCCACTCGCTTATGTTTTCTAAATAATTGGCTGTTTCCCGATAATATTGGACAAACCCACAGATTAATCTTTTAGCTTCATCATGATCACTTGCGATGCTAAATAACTCACCTTGCTGTAGTTGTGGAGAACAGCTTCCTCCAACATACATTTCCCAGCCTCTTTCAACTCCAACTAAGTGAATATCATTTGTTCTCATTTCCAAATCATGATGCTTGCATGGAGACACACTTAACTTAATCTCATGTGGTGTTAAGATAAATTCCATTTCCTTTTCTAGTTGAATGGAGAGTTGTAAAGATGCTTCTGTATGGCACTTACAATTTCCCCCACTGTAGTAGGTGTTCACATGATGGATTGTATGAATGTTCACTGGACGTAAACGTATTCCCAAGTCTGTACATACAGCTCCGATATCTTCTTGCATAATTCCTTTTAGTTGGAATCGTTGTTCAGTTGTTAGACCAACGTCTGTTATTTGATATTTCTCCATAACAGCTGCAATGTTTCGTAATTGCTTCGCTGATACTTTTCCTCCATACGTTTGTGGGATAATGGAATAAGTTCCATCACTCATATGCTGAGCTTTTACGTTATCATTTAAATAGAAGAATTGATTTTTTTCTGCACGATCTGGGTAAATCATCGCTAAATAATATTGTATAGCCGGCACACAGCCCGCACACCCTTCTAAAGACAGCCAATTTAGCTGGGTAAAAACATCTTGTAATGAAGAGAGATTTTTTTGTTGAATTTGTAAAACCAGTTCATCTTCTGTAAGTTTTGTACAAGTACATAACGATTTTCTTTCAAACAGTTCATCACATTCGTCACTTTGAATGTAATCTAGCAAATCAGACAAGAGTAGTTTACAGCCACCACATGAACTGGATGCTTTTGTACATTGTTTTACTTCCTGAACGGTTGTTAATTGATTTTGCTGAACAGCTTCAATAATTGTTCCTTTTGTTACTCCATTGCAGTTACAGATCATTTCACTTTGTTTCATGGATTTTATGCTAGAAGAATCTTTATCTGCTGCTTGCAGGAGCTGTTTCTTCTCTTCATCACTTACATGCTTTCGTTTTACAATCAGATCGAGAAGCTTTGACTGGTTTTTTGTTTCTCCAAATAATACAGCTCCAACGATAATATCACCGCGAAGGATAATTTTTTTATAAACAGAATCTATTTGATTTAACATAGTTAACGATCTAGTTGAGGAATCTTCCGTAAAATCCCCCACAGAAAAAAGCTCCACCCCGGGCACCTTTAAGCTTGTTGATAAAACAGATCCCTCATATCCTTGAGGATTTAACTGACAAAGGTGTTTTGCTAAAACTTGCCCCTGTTCATAAAGCGGTTTTACTAAACCATAGACAATCCCCTTATGCTCAACACATTCACCAACTGCGTAAATATCACTAACACTTGTTTCCATCAAATCATTCACAACAATTCCCCGGTTTGTTCTGATCCCACTTTTCTTCGCTAAAACAGTATTAGGGATAATACCTACAGACATCACAACTAAATCAGCATCTACAGAAGTACCATCGGTAAATGTTAATTCGTTCACTCGTTTATCTCCTATTATTTGTTCGGTTACTTTTCCTAAAAGAAACTCAATTCCTTGTCGCTCTAGCTGATGCTGAAGCATTTTTGAAGAAACCGAATCAAGCTGACGCTGCATGAGGTACTCTGTATTGTGAACAACCTTTACATTAAGCCCTAGATTCACCAAGCCTCTTGCCGCCTCTAGACCTAATACTCCTCCACCAATTACGACTGCATTTTTATAGTGTCTTGCGGTCTCTAGAATATTTTTGCAGTCCTCAATCGTACGAAATGTCACGACTCCCTCTTTTTCAACCCCTGGTATCGGAAGTACAAAAGGTGACGATCCGGTGGCTACTATTAATTTGTCATAAGATAAGGCATGATTTTTATCCGTAACAACTACCTTTTTTTCCGTATTAATTTCTGTTGCTGTTTCTCCGGAAAACAAGGTAATATCATTTTCTTCATACCATTTAGCATCATTAATCGTGATATCTTGAAATCCTACTTCTCCCTGTAGAACAGAAGATAATAAAATTCGATTATAGTTATGGTGGGGTTCACTGCCAATAATGGAGATGTTATATAGCTCTGGATTATGCTTTAAAATTTCTTCAACACAGCGAACTCCCGCCATTCCGTTACCGATTACCACCAAATTCCGCTTCATGTTCACCCTCCAGCATTTATTCTCTGACTTTTAACATAAAATCATTATTTCATATATTAGTTAAAATCTAACTATTTACGTTAGATATCCTCACATAAATTCTGTGTTTCTACTATATGGACTTTTGGTGTTAAAAGAAATATGTTAAATAAATATTTTCATGTCACATTTGTTTACAAGTATCTTTCCTACTTCTTTTTTGCCAAATATAATAGCACCATGCAATAAGTCAGAAAATTTTAACAAGCACAAAAAACCAAGGAAATTTGAAAGGAGATTTAACATGAAATTATCGGATTTAAAAACTAGTGGTCACCCGAAAACACTTTTTTCCTCATTTTTGTATTTTGATGTTAGCTTTATGATTTGGGTTATGCTTGGGGCACTTGGGGTGTTTATTACACAAGATTTCGGTCTTTCTCCATCTCAAAAAGGATTGATTGTGGCAATTCCAATTCTTGCAGGTTCATTTTTCCGAATTGTTTTAGGAATTTTAACAGATCGGTTTGGTCCAAAGAAGACCGCCACTTTAGGAATGTCAATCACAGCTATTCCATTGCTTTGGGGGTTACTTGCCGGAAATACATTGCCAGAATTATTTATGATTGGGATATTGTTGGGGGTAGCAGGGGCCAGCTTTGCTGTTGCCTTACCAATGGCAAGTAGATGGTATCCACCACATCTGCAAGGGTTGGCAATGGGAATTGCAGGTGCCGGTAACAGTGGTACATTATTCGCTACTTTATTTGGTCCTCGTTTAGCAGAAAATTTTGGTTGGCATGTGACGATGGGGTTTGCACTCATTCCGCTTTTTATTACTTTCATCATTTTTATGATTTTAGCGAAGGATGCTCCTTCACAACCAGCTCCTCAGCCTTTGGCTAATTACTTTAAAGTATTTGCTCATAAAGACACATGGTTTTTCTGCATTTTGTACAGCGTCACATTCGGTGGGTTTGTAGGATTATCTAGTTTTCTCAGTATGTTTTTCGTTGATGAATACAAATTAACGTCCGTTCAAGCTGGTGATTTCGTTACTTTATGTGTTGCTGCAGGTAGCTTTTTCCGTCCTGTTGGTGGATTTATTTCAGATAAAATCGGCGGAGTAAAGGTGCTATCCATCCTTTTCATCGGTGTTGCGGTTTGTATGCTGGGCGTTAGTCAATTACCTCCTTTATTTGCCATCACAGCCTTACTTTTTGTAGGAATGATGTGCTTAGGAATGGGAAATGGCGCTGTATTTCAACTAGTTCCACAACGCTTTCAAAAAGAAATTGGCATGATCACAGGAATTGTTGGAGCTGCCGGAGGAATTGGAGGCTTTTTCCTACCTAATATTTTAGGAACATTGAAGGAAGTAACAGGTTCTTATGCTTCTGGGTTTATCACTTTCTCGATTATTGCCTTAGTTGCATTTTCCGTTTTATTATTCGCGAGTTATTCTTGGAAGAAAACGTGGAATGTGAAAGGTAGTGCAGTAAAAATTTAATATAACAACAACGTAAACCCTGGTTATTCGACCAGGGTTTTTTATTCTCTCCTTTTTTTGGATAAAAAGAGATTCTTTGATCAAACTATCCTATATAACCATTCTATTAAAAGAGGGTTTTATATGGATCTTATTAATAAAAGTGTTCACGCTTCTTTACAAGATAATATTTCTACAATTAAAGAGCTATTTGGCAATAGTTCTGATTTAATGATCAGAGAATTTTATAAGAGGGTTGCCATTATATATATTGATGGAATTGTTGATGACGAGAGAGTTGACGAACAGATTGTGACTCCTATTTCGACATTTTTACCTTCTTACGATCATACCTCTTCCCAGCTTATTGAGTTATTTTTGAATAGGATTATCAAAACAAACCAAGTCAATAAAACCAAGGATTTTCAAACCTTAGCTTCAAACCTTGTTGGCGGAAACACTATTATCTTATTTGACGATCTTGGAGAAGTCCTTTATGCCAATACAACAAAAATGCCCGGGAGAAGTCTAACACCCCCTAGTAATCAAAGAACACAATCAGGACCAAACATAAGCTTTAATGAGTCGCTTACATCCAACATCTCTTTGATTCGGTACTATTTAAGAAATCCTGAGTTAAGAGTGGATAATAATCCACTTGAAGGACAAACCAAAACTAGAGTATCACTACTATACATCGAAGGAAAAGTTGATAAAGACCTTTTAAGTTATATATACGAAAGATTAAATGAGGTGAAGCTTGATCTTATTTTGGACACGAATTACATTGTTGAAATCATTACATCAGAATCAAAGTCTCAATTTCCTTTAACATTTGCAACTGATCGACCTGATGTGATTGCAGCAGAACTTATGGGGGGAAAAATCGTCATCTTAGTGGATGGAACAGCTTTTGCTGTCGCTCTTCCAACTGTTTTTGTGCAACTATTTCAATCACCTGATGATTATTTTGTTATGCATAAAGGATTGCAAACGAGAAGAATAGCAAGAATTTTCTTTTTCTTTCTTTCAACTTTACTACCAGCATTTTATATTGCCTTTACAATTTATCATCCAGGACTTGTACCAACACAGTTATTAGTTGGGATATTGGCTCAAAGGGAATTTGTCCCTTTTCCTACAGTTATTGAGGTATTAATTTTTTATTGGCTCATTTTAATTATCACCGAGAGCTCGTTAAGACTTCCTCAGAGTGTGGTGTTAACAGTCACGATCTTTGCATCCATTGCACTTGGGCAACAAGCTGTAGAAGCACAGTTAGTACAACCTACAACATTGGTTGTTTTAGGTGCAACTTATGTTATGTCAAGTGTTGTACCAATTTACACTCTAAATGCTGTTTCTAGAATGCTTACTTTCCGATTTATTTTTCTGTCTGCATTTCTGGGATTGTTCGGAATTATGGTTGGCCTTATTGCATTGTTAATTCATTTATGTTCATTGCGGTCATTCGGAGTTCCCTATTTATCACCAATGGCACCTTTTAACATCCAAGATCAAAAGGATGCCATTGTCCGAAAACCGATTCAAGATATAACATCGAATAAAAAATTATTTACAAAAGAAGAGCCAATGAAAAAACGAGATTAGGTAGGTATGTATGAAGAAATTAAACTGGCACATCCTGCTTTTTTACACATTTCTTATTATTATTAGTTTTTTTATAGGAAGAAATGTACAAAATACATCTCTAAATAATTTTTCCATGGTTTCTGCTGTAGGAATTGATATAGACGAGGAGAATGTCTATCACCTTACTATTCAGCTTTTAAACCCTCCTGCTCTCCAACGAAATGCATCAGGAGATCAGCTAGGTGCTGTTGTGTATGAAGAACATGGACGAACTATTTCAGATGCCATCCGAAAACTATCTAAACGAATTTCAAGAACTATTTTTTTAGACAATACTGAGATTATTGTTGTAAGTGAAGAGCTTGCAAAAAAAGGGATTACAGATGTATTGAATTTTCTCATTCTTGAACCAAATATTTCAGCAAACCTTAAGTTTTTTGTAACAAAAGAAGTAAAACCATCCACTGTTTTACAGTTATTTTCTCCTGTTCATAAATTTTCAGCTTCTCGAATTAGAGAAACAATTGAAAATGTAGAAGCAAATTATGGTTCAGCCAAGATTCTCTATCCTAATAAGATAAAAAACTATTTAATGAATAAAACCGTTGTTAATACAAGTATTCCCTATTTAGTCGTTAAGGGTGACCCTTCAAAAGGAATAACAAAAGAGAACATAAGCACATATTTGTCACCAACATACTTAATGATCGGTGGAATGGCATTCTTTAAAGGTGATCAATTAGTTGATTTTTTAGGTGATGAAGAAGGAAAAACACTGTTAATGTTAGATGGAAGCCTTTTACAAAGATCCATCTGGGAAGCTAGTTGTCCTAAAGATAAAAAAAACAAATTCGCAGCGATGAATATATTAGATACAAAAACTAAATTTCACTTTAAACAAGAAAATAACATTCCTGCATTTACAATTGATGTTAAAGTAGATGGCGAAATATACGAATCAAACTGTGATATGAACTTTGAGCATCCTAATAAAGAGAAATATGAAAAGCAATTTGAACAAGATATTAAGCAAAGCATCGATGACCTAGTAGCAAAAAGTCAAAAATATAATACTGATTTTATTGGTTTTGCTAAGAATATTTACCTTTCCAAGCCTTCACAATGGCATGAGCTCGAAAATGATTGGGATTCTATCTATCCTACTATGAAGGTGGATGTAAACGTAAAAGTGACGGTTACCGACACTGGAGAATCAACACAAATTCCTGATTAAATATGTTTGATAGGATGATTTTATGAATACGGTGAAAATAAGCACATTCCAAGTTTTCTCCATGATTACATTGTTCCTTTTAGGAAGTACTATTGTGGTTGGACTAGGTCTTGAAGTAGAGGAAAATGCCTGGATTCTCAACATTTTCTCCACTTCAGTTGGGATCGGTATTATTTTTCTTTACCTCAATATCTTAAAGAAAAACAATTGGACTGATTTTCACGTTCTACTTGAAAAGGGCTTTGGAAAGTATCTAGGTAAGTTCGTGTTACTTCTCTACTCACTTTACTTTATTTATATTGCCAGCAGAGTCATTACAGACTTTTCTTATTTCATCAGTCAAACATTGTTTTATCAAATAAAAAACTGGGTTATATCCATTGTGTTTGTTATGTTAGTTTGCTACGCATGTCATCAAGGATTGGAAGCTATTGCGAGAGCTTCAGAAATTCTCTTTTTTATCACGATGGTTCTTGTTGTCGTGTTATTGATTATTTCAGATATTTCTAAAGTGATTTCTTGGGAAAATATTCGTCCATTTTTTGATAAGGATGACTTTAAATTATCAGCAATTCCTCCACGGATTACATTTCCTTATGGTGAAATGATCGTCTTTATTTTTATCTTTTATCATATTAAAGATAAAAAGACACTAATGAAAAGAGGTTGGTTAGCTGTTCTTTTAGCAGGGTTTATTTTATTAGTCGTCTCAGAAACGATCATTGCCATCTTAGGTGCAAAAGTAGCGGCTATCTTTACTTTCCCTCTATTGAAAGCAATTGAAATGATTGAATTTATTGATGTTATACAGCATATTGAGATCATTTCAGTTATTAGCTTTTTTATTGTAGGCTTTGTAAAGGTTGCTGTTTTTTCCATAGCAGGAACAAAGGGGTTCCACTTGCTCCTTCCTAAGAAAATAAAAGCAAATTTGATTGTCTATATCGTAGGGATTGTTACCTTTCTTCTAACCGTTATCATGGATCGTAATCTTCCTGAGCATTTATTTATCGGCCTAAAGGTTGTGCCTTTATATTTACATCTTCCATTTCAATTTATTATTCCGATTGTATTGTTTCTTACATTGTTAGTGAAGAAGAAAATGAAAAAGATTTAATTTCAAAAAAGACTGTTTGGAGAGCCTCCTTAACAGTCCATTCGTTATTAATATGTTAATTGTGGTTCAGCTACTTTTGATAATAAATGCTTCTTCATTTCTGCTACATCAATTGCTTTTCGGGCAACACCTGAATCCATTGCTGCCTTTGCAACAGCTGATGCCACGTGAGCAACAACTCTTTGATCAAATGGATCTGGTATTACGTAATCACTCGTTAAATCTTGTTCTGAAATTAACTCAGCAATTGCATGAACAGCTGCAAGCTTCATTTCTTCATTAATTTCTTTTGCTTGAACATCTAGTGCACCACGGAAAATTCCAGGGAAGGCAAGAACATTATTTACTTGGTTAGGAAAATCAGATCTTCCTGTTCCTACAACAAGTGCTCCTGCTTCTTTCGCTTCATTCGGCATAATCTCAGGTACAGGGTTCGCCATTGCAAAAATGATTGAATCTTGATTCATTGATGCAACCATTTCCTTTGTAACAGCTCCTGCTACAGATACACCAACAAACACATCTGCTCCTTCAAGAGCATCGGCTAAGTTCCCTTGCTTTTGGTCTTTATTTGTCATAGCTGCCAATTCTTCTTTAAATGAATTCATTCCTGCAGAACGACCTTCATAAATAATTCCTTTTGTATCACATAAAACAACATCTTTCACACCCATATGAAGCAGCAGCTTTACAATCGCAACACCTGCAGCACCTGCACCATTTACAACCACTGAGATGTTTTCTATTTTTTTATCTGCTAGCTTTAGAGCATTAATAAGTCCAGCAGCAGTCACAATCGCCGTACCATGTTGATCATCATGGAAGATTGGAATATCGCATGCTTTCTTTAATCTTTCTTCAATCTCAAAGCAATGTGGAGCGGCAATATCCTCTAGGTTTACTCCACCAAAGGTTGGTTCTAATAGCTTAACTGTTTCAACGATCTTATCTGAATCTGTTGTGTTTAAACAAATTGGAAAGGCATCCACATCCGCAAATGATTTAAATAATAGTGCTTTTCCTTCCATAACAGGCATTGCTGCTTTTGGTCCAATATTACCAAGGCCAAGTACAGCTGTACCATTAGAAACAACCGCAACTAAATTACCCTTCATTGTATACTCATATGCCTTGCTTTCGTCTTCATGAATGTCCAAGCATGGCTCTGCAACACCTGGAGAATAAGCTAAGCTTAAATCTTTAGCATTTCGAACAGGAACCTTAGAGTGCACACCTAGCTTACCTTTATTATCCTTATGCATCTTTATTGCTTCTTCACGTAAAGTTGACATTATATGCTCTCCTTTTTAACCTTGTAAGTTTTTTCTTAAATATAGGAAGCGTTTGCATTTTAAACAGAAAATCCTTAAGTCTAAATTCTTGTATGCCCATATTTTAGTTAGCTTGAGAGGAGATTGATAGATTATGAAACTATTGGTGTAATTATGTAATTAAAAAAAGCAGATAGTTGTAAACGCATACCTGAAACCCTGTCACTTTACAAAATTTGTTTTTCTGTTATCTTAGTATAAGTGGATATTTACCTAGGTAAATATCTTTCAGATTCAACAATACTTACCTAAGTAAATAATTTGAGGTGAAAGAAGTGGATAACACAAATAAACTTTTTCATTTGTTGTATCAAAAAACAAGACATATGACAAAAGAGATTAATGAATACTTACAAAAGCATGACCTTTACAGCTCACAATGGTCTATTCTTTATTGCCTAAAAACAAACGGTCCTATGACCCAAAGTGATATATGGCGTTATTTAAACGTTGAAGCACCTACTGTAACAAGAACACTTGTTAAGCTTGAAGAAGGCGGCTGGATAAATCGTACTTCTGGAAATGACAAACGTGAACGACTTGTTTCTCTTACAGAAAAAGCGCTTGAATCATTTCCTGCTGTTGAAGAAGATGTAAAAAGGTTTGAAGGAGAAATGACCTTAAGTCTTACAGACCATGAACAAGATCAGTTATTTATCTTATTAAAGAAACTCGGAAAAACAGAATAAAGTAAGGAGGAATAAGCCTATGAATCATCAAGAAAAACAGCCGATTTGGACACAAGGCTTTATTAGTATCTTTTTAAGTAATTTTTTCATATTTGTTGCATTTTATGGTCTGCTTACATCTTTGCCAATCTATGTGGTTGATGAACTCGGACGCTCAAGCGTTGACGCCGGTTTAATTATTACAATATTTATGTTATCTGCGATTATTGTACGGCCTTTTTCAGGGAAGCTGATTCAAGATTTCGGGAAGAAAAAAACATTGATGATCAGCATGATTCTATTTACAGTTTTTTCTTTCATGTATCTATGGGTTGAAAATTATGCCCTTTTATTAGTATTACGATTCGTTCATGGCATCTGGTTCAGCATTGCTTCTACAGCAACTGGTGCAATTGCTGCAGATATTGTACCCCTAAAAAGACGTGGTGAAGGACTTGGATATTTTGCCATGTCAATGAACCTTGCCGTTGTTTGTGGTCCGTTCATTTCACTTACTCTATTACAATATGTATCTTTTTCAATTCTTTTTCTTGTACTAGCTTCATTAATTACCATCGGTGTGTTATTTACGGCATTTAGTAAAATGACAGAAGTGAAGAAATCATCACCAGTTGAAAAGAAACGCCTACAATTCAGCGATTTAATTGATCAAAAGGCCCTTCCAATTGCACTTGTAGGAAGCTTAGTTGCATTTACGTATTCAAGTGTTCTTTCGTTTATATCGATGTATGCTAAAGATTTGGATTTGATAGAAGCCGCAAGTTACTTTTTCCTTGTATTTGCCGTAGCGATGATTATCGCAAGACCATTCAGCGGTCGTTTGTATGATACGAAGGGGCCAAATGTTGTTATATACCCTGCTTTAGTTTTATTTATGATCGGTTTATTATTATTAAGCATTGCACATAATGCCTTTATGTTGCTTTTTGCAGGGGCATTTGTTGGCTTAGGTTACGGCACTGTTGTTCCTTGCTTTCAAACGCTGGCTGTTCAAGCAACGGATCACCACCGCAGCAGTCACGCAACAGCAACATTTTTCACTCTTTTCGATACCGGAATTGCAACAGGTTCTTTCGTTTTAGGAATCGTGGTTGCTCAATTAGGCTATGAAACATTGTATCTTTTAACTGGCTTGTTTTTAATACTCGTTATTTTCATGTATAAGTTGGTTCAAAGTAGAAAGAAAGCCATTTCCACTGCTCTAGAGTGGAAGGAATCGAGCTTATAATTGTGGTTTCAGCTGTTCACTTTTTGAGGTGAACAGCTTTTTTCTATTTAAAATTGTGAGGTTCTTGCAGATTTCCCTTATATTTTTGCAACTCATCGTTGTTATTTTGCAACTTCTGCTAATAAAGTTGTAGCATCGTAAAGTTATCTATTAATAAACCCCACGAACATTCGGATGAATGCTATTTTGATAAAACTCAGAAAGCTTCTTCAGCTCAGCCTCACTAAATGAAGGCACTTCTGTTGCTTGTAAATTATCTTCAACTTGCTTCACTGTTTTAAAACCAGGGATAACGGTTGTGATTTCTTCATGATCAAGAATCCAGCGAAGTGCTGCTCTTGCCATATTGCCACGGCCTTCTGAAATCCATTCCAGCTGTTGACTTAGCTCAACACCTTTAGAGAATTCTACACCGGCAAACGTTTCACCAACATTGAAGTGTTCGCCGTCTTTATTGAAATTGCGGTGATCATCTTCTTCAAATTTAGCTCCATTTGTGAATTTACCCGTTAATAAGCCACTTGCTAAAGGTACACGAGCTAATAAGCCTACACCTTTTTCCTTTGCTTGTGGAAGCAGTTCAGGGATGGCTTTTTGACGGAAAATATTAAAAATAACTTGTAGTGCCTTCACATTTGCTTGATCTAAACAAAATAATCCTTCTTCTACAGTCTCAACACTCACACCGTAGTGACGGATTTTCCCTTGTTGTTGAAGCTTATCTAATACTTCAAAAACCAGTCCACTTTTTAAGATTTCAAAAGGAGCACAATGAATTTGGTAAAGATCAATCGTGTCACGTTGAAGACGCTTTAAGCTCGCCTCACAGTATTCAGTAACAGCTTTTTCTGAATATGTTTCAGGATCAAAAATATCACCCGCACGGCAGAACTTTGTCGCAATATGTATTTTATCTTCTTTTCCTTTTGTTGCTTTTGCAAGTAATTCCTCACTATGTCCATCACCATATACATCAGCTGTGTCAAAGAAGTTAACACCGGCATCCATCGCACGCTCTAGACCTCTTAATGCTTCCTGATCATCTGATTTACCCCACGATCCACCAATAGCCCAAGTTCCAAAGCTTAGTTCACTAATTTTAAGATCTGTATCTCCGAGTTGACGATATTTCATTCCTTCCACCATCCTATGCGAGTTATCGTTTAGTTAAAATTTTTCACAATTTTTATTATAGTATAGATAAAGCGCTAACAAAAGGAATATGGCTTGCAATCTAATTACTCCTCATTTCACCTAGGATCCTTTATAATAAACAACGGATTGACGATTTTAACATAAAAAGGAGCGAGTCAAATGACACAAAAAAGTGCATTAATCACCGGCTGGATGAGTCACCGAAAAGTCCTGCTTGAAATCGTGGAAAAACTAGAAGATCAACATGTATCTTATAAACCATGGGAAGGGGCTATGTCACTTTCTGAACTTGTTTTACATATTACAAGTGCAATGGGCATGTTTGCACAAACGGTAAAGAACGGTACTTTTACACCACCAGTTGCACAACCAGAGGTTAACACGATTAGCGAATTAAAAGAGACCCTTCTAAAGGAAACTGAGGAAACAAAGTCTCAGTTAGAGTCTCTTACAGATGATCAACTTGCTCAGATCGTTGAATTTGCTGGGATGCAAATGCCTGGAATCGCTTTGCTTGAAAGTGGAAAAGACCATGAAATTCATCACAAAGGTCAATTGTTCACATATGCTCGATTAGTAGGAGTAGAGGAGCTACCATTCTTTATTAATCGCTCATAATCCAGGGCGGAAAAAGAGCGAATCAACCGATTCGCTCTTTCTTACTTATTCTCTTCCTCTTGCTTATAATAGTTTACAAGAGCAATGATTGCACTTCCCATTCTTTCTTCCTCAGGAACAACCATTCTTGTAATGCCAACCTCACGTAATGCTTGAGCTGTTACTTTTCCAACAGATACTGCCATAACAGTCGTAGAAAATGCTTGTAAAACTTCCTTTTCTACACCTTTTTCCTTTGCATGAGCCATTAAAAACCTAGCTTGAGGAGTACTTGTAAAGTTAACAGCATCTATTTTTCCATCAAGTATTTCACTTACAAGCTGCTCCATCACTTCAGGCTTTGGCGGGATATGCTGATAAGGTAAAATTTCACGATATTCTGCACCTTGTTCCTTTAGAAAGTCAATTAATATCGGTGCCGGATCACCATGTAGCTGAAGAGCAACACTTAAACCTGAAAATGAATGTGCTCTTAACTCTCTCACTAATCCAGCTGTACTTCCATCATCATCCCTTACATCTGGTTGTATTCCAAGCTTTTTAAGAACATTCACTGTTTTATAGCCTCTTGCCGCAATTTTCGCACTATTAAGTGCCTCAATAAATCGATCACCTAACCCCATGTTTACAGCAGTTTGGTAGAGTTTATCCGTTCCAATTCCCGTTGTAAAAATCAACCAGTTGAAATTCCCGTCTATTAAGGCCTTTATTTCTTTTTCAACATTTGTATCATCTAAAAAAACTGTTCCCTGTGCTGGTCTACTTAGTGCAACGCCACCAAGGTTCTCTACTAGCTTACTAAGCTCCTCTGATTTACGCTGACCTGCAAGAGCAATTGTTTTGCCAGTTAATCGTTTCATCGTATCCCTCCGCTAAAAAGATAAGTTGCTATTATTGTATCATCAGCAGTTGAATGCACAATAAAAAAGTGACTCAGGGAAGATATTTTCCTTGAGCCACTTTTAGAATTTATTAAAAGACAATTGTTTTGTTTTCATGCACAAGAATACGATCTTCAAGATGCCATTTTACTGCTCTTGCTAACACACTTCGTTCAACGTTACGACCGATTTTTTTCAAGCTGTCCACATTATCACGATGATCAACACGGCTAATATCTTGTTCAATAATTGGGCCTTCATCAAGGTCATTTGTTACATAATGAGACGTTGCTCCGATTAACTTCACACCACGTCCGTATGCTCTTTCATATGGTCTTGCACCAACGAAAGCTGGTAAGAAGGAATGGTGGATGTTAATAATTTTGTTCGGATTTGCTGATACAAACTTCGGCGTTAAAATTTGCATATAGCGCGCCAAAATAATTAAGTCAATATCATGTTCTTTTAAAAGCTGAAGCTGTTGATCTTCTACTTGCTCACGAATATCTTTGTTTGCAGGGATGTAGTAGAACGGGATATTTAGTGATTCAACGACTTCTCTTGCTTCTTCATGGTTACTAACGACAAGCGAGATATCTGCCATTAAGTCGCCGCTTTGCCATTCCCAAAGAAGTTCAAGTAAGCAGTGCAATTCTTTTGAGACGAAAATCGCCACTTTTTTCAAATTGTATACATGTGTGAAGTTCCAGTCCATTGAAAATTGTTCTGCAATTTGATTGAACTCTACTTCCATCCTTTGTGCTTTATCTTTTAAGTTTGGACATTCAAATTCAATGCGAATGAAAAAAGTTCCGCCCTCTGGATTTGTAGAATACTGACTTGACTCAATAATATTAGCATTGTGTTCAAATAAAAATTTTGAAATAGCTGAAACAATACCAGGTTGGTCCGGACAGCTAACTAATAAACGACCACGATTTTGGTTTTTGTCCTGAAAATGTTCAATTTGATTTTTTATAAATGCATTCATTGTATATACCTCTCTATTAGTGATTAAAACATTATACATTAGTCCGTCAAAATTATTAAGGTTTAAATCACTTTTTTACTCTATGATTTCATAAATTCATGATTTCGTTTCTGCTTTGCCTTTCGAATGATCTGATTCATCACCTCTGATAAAACCAATCCTATTGCAATTGCACCAGAAATCATAAAGGCCTTTGCTGCAAGTGGTATCGCAGCATTATAGTCATTTTCCACGACCTGCCTCATCGCATCATACGCTAGTCCACCAGGCACTAACGGTATAATTCCAGACACGTTAAAAATAATAACAGGCGTTTTATGCTTCTTCGCATAGTATTGACTAATAATTGCAATAACAAAAGAGGCAATTAAAGAAGCAAAAACACTGTCATTAGAATACTCGAATAACCCGATATAAATCATCCAGCCAACCATTCCGGCGAAACCACATCGAAATAATGTTTTTACTGGTGCATTAAAGATGATTCCGAATGCTGCTGATGCGATAAAGCTTGTAATAATCTGTTCGATCATAATTAAAGCCCTCCTTATTAAGAAAGCTACCTAACTATCCAGAAAAAGTTAATAAAACGAGAAAACAACCGCAACACCTGCTCCAATGGCAAATGCGGTTAAAAAGGCTTCTGCTCCCTTAGATATTCCTGATACTAAATGACCTGCCATGAGGTCTCTCACTGCGTTCGTAATGAGCAAACCAGGTACTAACGGCATAACAGAACCAATGATAATCTTATCCAGCTCAGCACCGATATTAAGTGTGACAAATAAAACAGATAGTAGACCTATGATAAGTGATGCTAAAAATTCAGCAAAGAACTTTATTTCGACTAATCGATGAAGATAGATTAAGCTTGAAAATCCAATTCCGCCCGCAATGACTGCTGGAAGAAAGTCAGTCCAGCCACCTTGAAACATAATTAAAAAGCATCCACTTGCAATGGAAGCTGCCCCAATTTGCACCCAAATCGGGTAGGCATGAGCATCCAGCTCAATTTCTTTTAAGTGAGAATATGCCTCTTCAACAGACAATTCCCCGTTGCTTATTTGTCTCGAAACACCATTTACTTTTGCAACCTTTTGCAAATCGGTAGAACGATCAACAATTCTCACAAGCTGTGTGGGGGTTTTACTGCTTACAGAAAAAATGATTCCTGTTGGCGTGACATAGCTATGAGTTTCCTTTATCCCATAAGCTGCTGCTATTCTCATCATTGTATCTTCCACCCGGTACGTTTCAGCCCCGCTACGAAGCATGATTTTCCCGGCTAACAAGCAAACATCGATAATATCAAAGGTTTGGTTTTGGTCAACGCTCACCTTTCCTTCACCCCATCCTTAAGATATCTAGTTTGAGTTTAAAGAAGTTGGCGGAAATAGGCAAGGGGGTGGTGCCTGTCACTTCACGGAATTTTTCGAGGAATTTTGGGGTGGTGCAGCAGCTATGAAGACCATTTTACTCGCTTATTCTCATCATCTTGGTCTTCATCGATCCTATGAAGACCATTTCACTTGCTTATATTCACCACTTCCGTCTTCATCACCCTTATGAAGACCGTTTTACTTTCTTTTACTCACCACTTTGGTCTTCATCACCCCTATGAACACCATTTCACTTGCCTCCACTCACCACTTTGGTCTTCATCACCCCTATGAAGACTGTTTCACTTGCCCCAACTCACCACTTTGGTCTCCATCACCTTCTTCCCGGTGTTTTTAGAAAAACTCGAGGCCGGAGCACTGTCACTCCCCCGAAGTTTGTCGAACGCAACCTGCCTCACAAATGTACTCTTTCTTGAATAAAGTAATAAAAATACCTAGTTAGAGGTGACTGGCAATGATGAAGCTTCCTGTTATTCTGTCCGGTCCTATCCTTCGTAGAGTGGAAAGTTCACAGGTGTTTATTTGGCTTGCTACAAGCAAGGATTATTCAATAAATGCTGGATTATATGAGATGCAAACACAAGGTTCAAAAAATCAACCTATTTCCATAAAAACTAAAACAAATACCGTTCGTTTAGGAAAACATCTATATATTCATCTCATTAAGTTAATGCCAACACGAGGTGAGTTTCCTATTAATCAATTTTTAGGATATAACTTATTCTTTAAAAAAGGATTAGAGCAATATGATTTAAGCAGTCTGCAGCTCTTGTCTTCAGATCATCCAGAATCACTTGTGTATGATGGGTTTGACTATCCTACGTTTTTTATTAACACTAATAAACATTCAACCATTCTGTATGGGTCCTGCAGAAAGCCCCATGGTAAAGGGGAAGACACTTTAGCCAAAGCAGATGATTTAATAAAAAAACATGATCAAGATCTTACATTAAGACCAAGTTCACTTTTCATGCTTGGTGATCAAATCTATGCGGATGATATAGCGGGTCCACTCGTACCGTATATTCAGAAAATTAAGCAGGAATTGATTGGTGATGACGAAAACCTAATTGAGGTTGAACCAAAATTAAATAAGGCACCCTATCAACACCTTTTAAATAAAATTAACGGCCGGCAATCGATCGCAGAAGATCTCTGTAAGTTCACGTCATCTCATGCTGAAAACCATTTGCTTACCTTTGGGGAGTATGCAGCAATGTACTTATTAAACTGGAGCTCTGCGCTTTGGAATGCCTTGATAGAGTCAAATGGCCCAAATGCATTTGAAGACTTATATAAAATAGACTCTTTTTACCCTAAAGAAAAAGATGAGCTTCAACATCAATTTCTTGAACAAATTGAAGATGTCCATTATTTTCAGTCTGGTCTTTCAAAGGTGAGAAGAGTGTTAGCGAATGTTCCAACATATATGATATTTGACGATCATGATGTAACAGACGATTGGAATATTACAGCTGATTGGAAAGAACAAGTCTATGGAGCTCCACTTGGAAAGCATACGATTGCTAGTGGTTTAACGGCATACTGGGCCTTTCAAGGTTGGGGAAACAATCCGAATAGCTTTGATTCCTCGTTTATCCATGATATCGAGCAATACTTAAAATTAACTTCGATCAATACACCTTCTTATCATCGTTGGGTAAACACGATTCTTGACTTTGAAGGGTGGCATTTTATCGCTCCGACAAACCCGATGACACTTTGTCTCGATACTCGAACTCTACGAGAATACGAGACTTTTCAAAGCAATGATAGAACTCTTTCTAAACCTTCTATATTAATTGGCTCAAGGGGATGGGAGCTCCTAGATACGGTAATCAAGGAAAGCTCATGGCAACAAGGGGACTCGCTACAAATTACTTCAGCTACTCCTCTTTATGGGGTTGATAGTATAGAGTCATTTTTAAAGAAAAACATTTATCCGTTTCGATCATTGGGAATACCGGTTCAATACAAACTAGATTTTGAAGCCTGGAAATATAACCTTAACGGCTTTTATTCTTTTCTGGAGCAATTGATAAAATGGAAGCCAAGTGAGTGTGTAATTTTATCAGGAGATGTTCATTATGCTTTTCGAGCAAAAGCTGATCTTGTAATGAAGGGTGAAAATCTTTCTATTTATCAATTTACGAGCAGCCCGATGAAGAATGAAAGTTTTGAAATGCTTGGTGGAAACTTATTGAAGCTTATCATTTGGTTGAATGATATCCGAAAGAAAGAACCTGCCTTGAAGCGGTACCGTATGAAAAACGGAACTGTGAAGAAGTTGAAGGATACATCTGATACACCAGAATCATTATTATGGAAAGAAAAAATTACTTACTACTCCTTAGATAATGGTTCAATGATTGAAACAAAAAATAATCTCGGGGTGTTCTTGCGTGACAACAAGGGAGTGCGAAGTTACTTGTTGTAGTGACAGGCACCACCCGAAGTTTGTCGAATACCATCCTCCTTTAATGAGGGTGTTTTTTTTGCCCTTTTTGTAAAAATCTTAATATGTTGGACGAATTTAGTATTTACTTCTTTCTTTTTTAAATATAATGTTTATGTTGCTGCTTAGAGCAATAGATTTGTAGAGATTGTCTACATATAAAGAAAGAAGGGTACTGCTTGGTTAATAAGCATCAATATCAAATTTATATATCGCTATTTGTTGTGATGATTTTTTGGGGATTCAATGTTATTGCAACAAAGCTTCTTGTTACAAGCTTTATGCCTGTTACAATGACAGCTTTTCGCATTTTTACAGCAGCTGTTGGTGTGTTTGTCATTTTATTTTCTTTAAAGCTTGTAAGAAAACCTACCAAAAAAGAATGGCAGTACATTATCATCTGTTCCTTATTTAATGTTGTTGGACATCATTATTTTCTGTCGATTGGTTTAAAGGAAACCTCAGCTTCTAATGGGGGATTAATATTAGGAACTGGGCCAATCTTAACGACGATTCTAGCATTTTTATTTTTACGAAACAAAATTACGATCCTTCGCTTTTGTGGAATTATTCTTGGATTTATCGGAATTTCATTCATTGTGTTTCAAAATGGAGATAGTTTGGAAGGTATTTCTCTTGGCGATGTTCATGTATTTCTGTCTATTTTTGTTCAGGCCGTTAGTTTTATTATGATTAAGAAGGTATCGTCAACATTAGATCCACGCCTGATGACAGGTTATATGCTTTTCATTGGCTCAATTTTACTCTTTATCATCAGCCTTATTATTGAGCCTGCTGGTCTCGAGAGCATGACTGAAAGATCACTTTCTATATGGATTGTCTTCTTCGCTTCAGCATTTTTAGCAACATCTGTTGGACATATGATCTACAATTATGCCGTTGGAAAAGTAGGGCCAGCTGAGTCAGCTGTTTTCATTAATCTTAATCCATTTTTTGCATTAGTTGGTGCATCCATATTTTTAGGAGAAGTTATTACACTTCCGCAAATGATTGGATTTATTTTCATCATTTTCGGTGTTGTGCTTGGGTCTGGTGGGTTTGAACCTATTCTTCGAAATCAAAAGCGAAAGAGAAATAGAGTGGTTGATTACTAATGTTAAAATTGTTGACATTAAATGTTAGATGTTTTAAAATTTGTTTTAACTTATCATTCACTAATAATAAGAGATACTAGTATCGGATTACTGCCGCAAAGAAAAGTTTATCCTTTTTTCTTGCGGTTTTTTTCTAAATTTTTTTAATAAACGAAAGGAGAGATCACATCTATGGAATACTTCACTCAAAGATTAGCTGCTTCTGCAAAGAAAGTAAAAGCAGATGTTGTCATTAAAAACGGGAAAATAATAGATGTATTTAATGGTGAAATCATCGAAGAAGACATCGCCATTACAGATGGTGTTATCGTTGGAGTTGGTCATTATGAAGGAAACACAACCATCGATGCCACGGGAAAATATATTTCACCAGGTTTTATTGATGGTCATGTTCACATTGAATCCGCAATGGTAACTCCTCAACAATTTTCTCAAGTTGTCATTCCACACGGTGTCACAACAGTCATTGCCGATCCCCATGAAATAGCCAATGTTAGTGGTTCAAAAGGCATTCAATTTATGATTGATTCAGCAAAAGATATCCCTTTAAACACCTATTTTATGCTTCCTTCCTGTGTACCAGCTACACCGTTTGAACATGCAGGTGCCTCACTTACTGCCGAAGATTTAGAGCCTTTTTACAAAGAAGAACGTGTTTTAGGGCTTGCAGAGGTTATGGATTTCCCTTCTGTTTTTCATCAAGAGAAGGGTATGATGAAAAAGCTCACAACAGCCAATAAACTCGGTAAAAAAATAGACGGTCATGCTGCTGGTCTATCTGGAGATGTCATAAATGTTTATGCATCTGCGGGAATTAAAACGGACCATGAATGTGTCACACCAGAGGAAGCACGTGACCGTTTGAAAAGAGGCATGTACGTTATGCTTAGAGAAGGATCTGCTGCAAGAGATGTTTCAGCTTTATTGCCTGTTATTACCGACAGAAATGCACGACGCTGTCTCTTTGTAACCGATGATAAGCATTTAGATGATTTAATTGCTGAAGGAAGCATTGATTACAATATTTCTCTTTCCATTAAAGGAGGACTAGATCCAATTCTTGCCTACCAAATGGCCACCATCAACGCAGCAGAATGCTTTGGCTTACCATCAAAAGGCGCTATTGCTCCAGGCTATGATGCTGATCTTGTGTTTTTAGATAGTTTAGAAGATGTGAAGATTGAAAAAGTCTTTTTAAAAGGCAAGCTTATGGCTGAAAATGGACGTTTTGTTTGTTCAGAGTATAGTGAAACAACTCCATCCATCTCAGATTCTTTAACAAACACCGTTCATATTCAAGAGATTAAAATGGATGATCTGCAAATTTCATGTTCACAAGGAACTTCCGCTAACATAATTGAGATCGTTCCAAATAAAATCATTACAAACCATATTGTTGAAGAAATCAACTCAAAAAATGGCTATTTTCAACCATCTATTAAACTAGATCATCTAAAGATGGCAGTTGTTGAAAGACATGCAGCAACTGGAAACATCGGATTAGGAATTGTCAAAGGATTTGGCCTTAAAAGTGGGGCAATTGCTTCGACTGTTGCACATGATTCTCATAATATTATTGCTCTAGGAACAAATGATCAAGATCTACTTAAAGCCATTTATGAATTAAAAGCAATGGGCGGTGGTCTGGTTGTCATTAACGAAAATGATGTGATTGCTTCCTTACCGTTAGAAATTTCAGGCTTAATGACAGCCTCATCTTTTAAAGATGTAAATAAGATGCTAAAAGAAATTGATGCAGCTTTAATGAATATTGGCTTTACAGGCAACTTCAACCCATTTTTAACTCTATCGTTTTTAGCACTGCCTGTAATTCCGAAATTAAAATTAACAGACATGGGCTTGTTTCAAGTGAAGGACTTTAAGCATGTGGATGTAGTAAACCTCAGGTGAGAATGCCGTAAGGGGAGCTACAATATAAGGGATCAGTGCTATTCCGATCCCTTTTTCCGCTTACCTTCCCTCAATCGCACTCTTCCATTCCTCAAGCCGAGGATGCTCGATTCCAACAATGTTAAAATAACTATACGCAAGCTGGTCCTTATCGATCAGTATCGTTGTTTCTGCTTTGCTAACATATTCTTCAATCTCACCTTGTGCTTTAACTGAAAGCTGATGAACAAGTGCCTCGAAGATCACTCCCTGTACATCATTTCCTTCTAATTGATGATAAACATCACGTAATGCTTCTACTGCAGCTTCTGTTTTTATGTTTTCAATAACAGATGCTGCAAAAATCAGGGAATCTTCATGTAATAAATAAGGCTTTGTGGCTTCTACAACCTTATCTGTTTGAAACGAGATAAGCGCTTCTGCTGTTTCCTCTATTAATATATCGTCGTCTCTAGTTAATAGAGACGCAAGAAGATCGGCATGCTGATCCATTTTCATTAATCCCAGTAAATAAACAGCTATATAGCCATTATAATCAAACCAATCCTCCTGAAGATTTTGGGCGAAAACACTTAATACCTGTTCTTCTGTTATGTATTTCTTTTCAAAAAGGGAATAAGCAATTTTCTTTAATCTTTGATACAAGAAATAATTCAAGTCTTGTTCAGCATTCAATGCAGTTAGAGCTTTAAAATATTCCTCCCATACATCCTCTTCTGTTCCGTTCTCCAGTACTTCATAAACACGCCAATCTTCTTTTTGAAAAAGATTTGTTAATCTTTCTTGATGCTTTAAGGCTATCCGAGGATGAAACTCTATTAATAATCGTTCATAGGTATAACGAATTTGATCAGTAGCATCTTGTCTTGCCTCAATTAAAAGATTTACCAGGTCTTCATCATTAGGATTGACCTTAAGAAACGATAAGATAGACATTGCCTTTATAGGCTTATTTATAGCTTCAAGAAGTAATCTCTTTGTCCATTTACGGGATTTGTTTGTAGGATAATCATGAAGAGTATGAGCAACAAACTCCTGAAGAATAAGGTCGTCCGTTGTAATAAATGGTTCAATTGTTTGTTCAAAATTCATATAAAGTTGTCCTTCCTGCAATTTCTCTTATTTATGTTGTACCATGTTGAATGAAAAAAACCAATTCGCACTTGTTATTGTATTATAGACAGCTAGAAATAAATAAACACATCTCGAAAACCCATAACAAAAGAACCAGGAACAAATGATCACATTTTCACAAAGATAGTTGAAAGGGCATACACCACCTATTAAACATGACTTTATCTCTATAGATAATTCCCTCTTCAGACCTTAATTACCATTTTTAATAATTTATGTAAATAAAAGGGTTTTTTATAAGAATTCTATTATAATAGATAACTGTGGGAAAAAATTGATAAAGGTTGTGAAAATGTGAAAAAATCCAAATTTTTATTTTCTACATTGTTTTTCAGCACACTTCTTCTAACTGCATGTGGAAATGACGAAGAAGCCTCTGGAACAAAGCAAGAAGAAGCTCCTGCTCAAGCTGAGGAAACACAAACAGCTAATGAAGAAGTAACAACTGAAACTGAAGAAAAAGATGCCGAAGAACAACCACAAGGCGATAACGAAACATTAAATCCATTTATTGCTGAAGATTCTGAAGGGAATGTGGAAATTCTCTATACAAATAAAGATCCTCAATATACTCATGATATGGAAGGCTTTAAAGTTTCTGTTGATGAATATCAACTTGTAAAAGTTACTGACGTCAATGAATATTCAACCATCTATTTTGATGATCAAGTTGATGGATATGTTGTGACAGCTAAAGTGACTATAGAAAATGGAACAGATAAACCTATGTATTATAACAATTCTCATCGAATTCAGTTAAGCAATGATTTAGATTACATACCTTCTGACTGGAAAGCATTTGTACCAGAAGATCAACAGATTTTTAAGATTAAAAAGAACAAAAATGACATCTCCTTATTCGAAGCAGGAGAAAAAGTAACAGGTCTATTAACTTTTAAAATGACTAATGAAGATTTTGAAAAGTTAAAATCAGTTAAGCCTAAATACGTAATAGAAGGCGGAGTAGCAGAGAACTCGGATTTTAGCGGAAGCATTTCAGGAAATTCACCGTCATATGATTTCATCTACAATGATGAACAAGCAGAGACAACAGCTTCTCAACCACAGTTCTATCAAGATCGTTTAACATCAGATAACTGGGCTGATAAGAAAATGATTTTTGAAAAATCGAATATAAATGATAGCAAAAAAATCGGTGATGTGAATGTTACGGTTGAAGGGGTACAGTACACAGAAGTTATTCCAACCGAAGCAAATAAAGAAATGTTTAGTGATTTTGGAGACAGTGGTGTTGCTGCCCTAACTGTTAAAGTGAAAATTGATAACGGATCAACCACACCAGTTAGTATCAACAATTTAGGGACTATTTTAAATGTTGACGATAACCGAGTTAGAGTCCTTAGTCAGGGAATGGCTGAACCACGTGACCCAGCCACAATTGCTGCTGGGGAAACTGGGGAAAAACTCCATGTTTTCTTATTTAGAAAAGATGAATTTGGTTTATATAAAAAGTTTGTTATGGAATTTGGTCCTTTTTATGCTGAAAACGGTGAAAAAGCATTTAAAGGCAGAACAGCAGAATTTACGTTACCTAGGTAAAGTTGCATAAGTAATGCTCAATAAAGAGGATTTTGTGAAAGATGCCTTGCATTTAAAACAGAGGCATCACTTTTACAATCCTCTTTTTTATATTCTCTAAATTTTCCTCTTCATTCCTTAACATGATAAGATAAATCTATCTCACAGTAAGGAGTGTAATGATGATGAAAAATGAAATCATTGAAAGATTTACAAGCTATGTAAAAGTTGATACACAATCAAACGAAAACAATGATACATGTCCATCCACACCTGGTCAAATTACACTTGGCAAGCAGCTAGTAGAAGAACTGAAGGAAATTGGTATGCAGGATGTCACAATGGATGATAACGGCTATGTGATGGCAACGCTTCCTGCAAATACAAATAAAGAGGTGCCTACCATCGGGTTTCTCGCACATATAGATACAGCAACAGATTTCACTGGCAAAAATGTAAATCCACAGCTTATCTCAAGCTACGATGGAAAAGATATTGTTCTAAATAAAGAGCTAAATGTGATTTTATCTGCATCACAATTTCCAAACCTTAATAACTACGAAGGTCATACACTTATCACAACAGATGGAACAACTTTATTAGGTGCAGATAACAAAGCAGGTATTGCAGAAATTATGACGAGCATGGCCTATCTGATTAACCATCCTGAAATCAAACATGGCAAAATACGCGTAGCCTTTACACCTGATGAAGAAATCGGGAGGGGTCCTCATAAATTTGATGTTGCGGCTTTCAATGCTGACTTTGCCTACACAATCGATGGTGGTCCTTTAGGTGAGCTTCAATACGAAAGCTTTAATGCAGCTGCAGCAAAAATTACATTTAAAGGGAATAACGTTCACCCTGGAACTGCAAAGGGCAAGATGGTAAACTCCGCTAAAATAGCATTGGCCTTTCAAAGCAAGCTACCTGCAATGGAAGCTCCTGAGTTTACAGAAGGATATGAAGGATTTTATCACCTTATCGGCTTACAAGGTGATGTTGAGAATACATATGTTCATTATATTATCCGTGATCATGATAAGCAGAAGTTTGAAGCAAGAAAACAAACAATCACTAAGCTTGTAGACGAATTTCAATCTGTATATGGACAGGATTCCATTGTTTTAGAGCTCAATGATCAATATTATAATATGAAAGATAAAATTGAACCTGTGAAGTATATTGTTGATGTGGCCCATGAGGCAATGGAGAACCTTGGTATCACACCTGTCGTTGAACCGATCCGCGGCGGAACAGATGGCTCACAGCTATCCTATATGGGATTACCAACCCCGAATGTGTTCACTGGCGGTGAAAATTTCCACGGGAAGTTCGAATTTATCTCGGTTGATAATATGGTGAAAGCAACTGAAACCATAATTGAAATATGTAAGCTATTTGAGAAAAGAGCGTAACTGTTAAAAGGGGCAATTTCCTTCACTTAGGAATGCCCCTTTTTATCATTGATTTCTAAAGTAGAATACGGTTTTTTGTGTAATATCTGTTCCTGCACGTCCGCGCCCTATGCTAATAAATCCAAGTTCAGCAAGCTTACTCATTTTTGTTCGTAGTTGTTGTTCCGTTAAAGGATGGGAATGAAGCCTGGACCACTCGACTAATTTCAACCGACTTATCCCACTGTTATTTTGATAAAGCTCATATATTCCTTTAAGAACAAATTCTAGCTCAGGATTAAGAATTCTTACTTCGTCTTTCTCTTTTTCCTCAAAGGAAAAGTCTGTCGGCAAATGCTCCTCTCTCAAAGGTTCACCATTTGCAACAGCCACCATATATTGCAAAACATTCTTTAGCTCTCGTACATTTCCTTTCCAGGGCTGCTTTTTAAAAAAATACAACAAATGTTCATCCAATATTCTCTGTTGTTCGTTCACACTAAACTGCTCTAAAAACGCTTGAATGAAAAAGGGGATATCATCAATGCGATCTCTAAGTGGAGGAATCTTCAAATATAATACTTTAAGACGATGATAAAGATCTTCCCTGAATTGTCCGTTTTCTATCATGTCAGGTAAGTTTTTATTCGTTGCCGCAATGACACGCACATTGATTGGGATGTTTTTTTCTCCTCCAATTTTCCTCACTTCCATCTCTTGTAAAACTCGAAGTAATCTTGCTTGAAGCTTCACACTGATATCACCAATTTCATCTAGAAAGATTGTGCCACCGTCCGCTTGCTCAAACAATCCTTTCTTCCCTCCCTTTTTTGCACCAGTAAAGGCGCCATCTTCGTATCCAAACAGCTCACTTTCTAATAAATCCTCTGGAAGGGCACTGAAATTGATTGCAACGAATGGATTGTTGACTCTTGATGAGGCTTGATGAATGGCATGTGCAAACAGTTCCTTGCCTGTCCCATTTTCCCCAACTATTAAAATGGGTGCCTCTGTTTTAGCTAATCGAAAGGCAATTTCCTTTGTTTCCTCTATTAATCTGCTTTTTCCTAAAATAGAAGCAAATGTGTATTTCGAAACGTATCCTTTCTTTTGCAAAGCAACACGTCTTGCTTTTTCCATATCAATCGTTTCATCAACATTTTTAAAGGTAGCAACAATCGTGTTTTCAGCTTTCATAAAAAAGCGATGAACCATATACGGTGTTTGCTTTATAGTAAAATACTCGTTTGATTCCTCATCTTTTCGTGACAAAAAGCGCATTAAGGCAAGATCATTTAACACTCTATTTAACGGCTTTCCAATCGCAAATCTTGATGAAATGCCTAATAGTCTTTCTAGTTCTTCATTAAAAACGGTAATTTTTCCATCCTTCCCAAAAGCTAGAATCCCATCATTTACCCCGTCAACAACACGCTTTAAATAACGATTTAAGGTAGAAGCTTTTTGGCTTTCATTTGATAGCTTTTTGGTTAAATCAATAATTTTCTTTGTGTATCGGTCTGCAAACTCCATACTAATAGAGTTTGGGAGTTGAAAATGCTCTACAATTTTAAAAATCGTATAAATATCAATCAATCTCACACCTATATTCATCTTTCTATGTATATGTGCAGGGATTAACTCCATCTCGCCTGGTGTGATGGCTGCATAAATGTTTGATGGGACATGCTCGTTTTCTGGATGATAAGGAAAATAGTTCACATGATTCATTCCTAATGCCTTTAATGTCCGGATTGAGTCTTGTGCGGTTTCAAGAAAATCATTAACATAAAGCACATTTACACCTTCAGGTATTGATAATAATTGATCAATATATTCATAATTTATGGTTCGATTTGCCACAATAACTTTACAGTTTGTTCTAACAATCTCTTTCACTTCCTCCTCAATTAGGTAAGAGGAATAAATAATTAGTTGATCAGTTAACGTTTTCGGTAAATGCTCCTCAACTGCATAGCTGTGAATGGTAACAACATCACCAAAAATAGATTTCAACTGACTTCTTAGTGTTTTCTTTGTTTCAGTTGTTCCTGCTAACAATACAAGCTCTTTCCTCATCTACATCATCCTTCTGTCTTTGGGTTGAAATAGGTTGATAATCTATTTAATTAGGTGTTATTTAATAAACCTATTATAGCAAAATATGTTGAATTGCCCTCTATTCAGCGAAAAATATTCTTGGCACGGAATTTGCAAATAAATGAATGAACAAACTAAAAAGTGAGTGGGGGATATTATGAAAAAAGAGAACAAAGTTTGGAAAATGCCACATACTTTTATCATCGTTTTCTTTGTTGTTATTTTAGCAGCTGTTACAACATTTCTTGTGCCAATTGGACAATTTCAAACTGAAGAAATTACGTACACTTCCGATGGTCAAGAGAATACAAAAACTGTCCTTATATCTGATAGCTTTGAGTACGTAAAAGATGAGGAAGGAAATTTAGTCCGTCCTGGTACGAGTTTGTTTGAACCCTATGGTGAAGCAGGCTTTTTAAACTATGTGTTTGAAGGTTTAGTTTCCGGTGATAAATGGGGATCAGCAGTAGGTGTTATTGCTTTTATTCTTATCATTGGTGGGGCATTTGGTATTATCATGCGCACGAAAGCAATTGATGAGGGGCTTCTGAAAGTGATTGACCGTACAAAAGGTCGAGAAGCTTTGATCATTCCAATTATGTTCGTTCTCTTCTCCTTGGGAGGAGCAGTGTTTGGAATGGGAGAAGAAGCAATTGCTTTTGCCATGATTCTAGTACCTCTTATGGTTGTTCTCGGCTATGATGCCATCACTGCTGTCATGATTACTTATGTTGCCACGCAAATCGGGTTTGCCACTTCATGGATGAATCCATTCGGCGTTGCCATTGCCCAGGGAATATCAGGGGTACCTGTTTTATCAGGAACACCTTTCCGAATGATTATGTGGGCTGTTTTCACAACGGTTGGGATCATTTATACATGGAGATATGCATCATCCATTAGAAAAGAGCCAACTCGCTCTGCTTCCTATGATACGGACGATTATTTTCGAAAAGAAGCTCAAAAGCAAAACATTTCTTCAAATTTCACGTTAGGTCATGGGCTTGTTATCTTAACCATTGTGGCTGGAATCTCTTGGATTATATGGGGCGTTGTTAAGCATGCTTACTATATTCCTGAAATTGCCTCACAGTTTTTCACAATCGGTTTGGTAGCTGGGATCATCGGAGTTATCTTTAAACTAAATGGTATGACTTTAAACGATATTGCAGAGGGCTTTACTAACGGGGCCAAAGATTTACTTCCTGCAGCCTTAGTTGTTGGAATGGCAAAAGGAATCGTGATTATCCTCGGTGGTGATAGTCCTGATTCACCATCTGTCTTAAACACGATGTTATATGGAGCTGGGCAAGTTATTGGAGATTTTCCAGAAGCATTATCTGCTTGGTTTATGTATGTTTTCCAGTCTATTTTTAATTTCTTCGTTGTGTCTGGATCAGGTCAGGCAGCTTTAACAATGCCGCTAATGGCACCTTTAGCAGACACTGCTGGTGTAACGCGACAAGTCGCTGTTTTAGCCTTTCAGCTAGGTGATGGATTAACCAATATTATTGTTCCAACATCTGCTGCTTTAATGGGTGCTCTTGGTGCAGCTAGAATTGACTGGGGCACATGGGCAAAATTCATCATTAAATTTATGTTATTATTGTTTGTACTATCTAGTATTTTCATCTTTATAGCTGTATTTATCGGCTATTAATTTAGAGCTAAGAAAGGAGCATGTCAGGTGTTAACGCTTATAAGGAACGGAGAGGTATATGCTCCTGATTATTTAGGTAAAAAAGACATTCTTCTCGTTCATGATAAAATTGGATTTATCGAAGACCATATTCCTGTTCCAGCAAATTTTGTAGATATAACAGTAATCGATGCTACAGGAATGAAAGTTGTACCCGGATTTATTGATTCACATGTTCACATTACCGGCGGTGGTGGCGAAGGAAGTTATAAAACCCGCACTCCTGAACTGCAATTAACAGATGCTACTTTTTCAGGCATTACCACCATTATTGGTGTGATTGGCACCGATGGCACAACAAGAACAATGCCCAATTTAATTGCAAAGGCACGTGCTCTTGAGGAAGAAGGTATTACCTGTTATGTGCATACTGGATCCTATCAGGTTCCTGTTAAAACGCTAACCGGGAAAATTGAAGATGATCTTATCTTAATTGATAAAATCATCGGTGTCGGGGAAATTGCGATTAGTGATCACAGATCTTCACAGCCGACTGTAGAAGAAATGGCGAAGCTCGCATCTGCGGCCCGAATTGGTGGGATGCTTTCTGGAAAAGCAGGAATTGTTAATATTCATGTTGGTGACAGTAAAGATCACCTGGATCTTATTCTAAAGGTCCTTGAAACAACAGACCTTCCAATTCGTCAATTTTATCCAACCCATATCAACCGAAATCCGCATCTTTTTGAAGCAGGCATTTCTTATGCGAAAAGAGGTGGCTGGGTTGATTTTACAACAAGTACCATTCCTAAGTTTCTTGCTGAAGGGGAGGTCTCCTGCAGTCAGGGCTTAAAAAGAATGTTAGATGAGGATGTACCGATTGAACAAATTACCTTCACCTCAGACGGGCAGGCGAGCCTTCCTGATTTTAATGAAGACGGTGAGATGGTCGGTTTAAAAATTGGCAAGGTAAATACACTTTTTCAAGCTGTAAAAGATGCTGTTCAAATAGAACATATTCCGTTAGAAACCGCCTTAAAAGTCATTACCAGTAATCCTGCTACTATCTTAAAACTGAAGCAAAAAGGCGAACTAAAGACTGGTAGTGATGCTGATATTGTGCTTTTAGATCAGGATCTTTCCATTCAATCTGTCTGGGCTAAAGGGCAACATATGGTATCGGAAGGAAAAGCACTTGTGAAGGGTACCTTCCAATAGTGATTATAGTTAAAGCCTCGATTTTAGAGGCTTTTTATTTTTCTTCTCACAACATCCGTAAATCCCTCATATACTGTTGCAGACCATAACCTATGAGGTGTTTTTATGAAGATTAGAAAAGCCACACAAAATGAAACAAATTCCCTTCTTCATATGACAATTAATACAATGAATGAAAGCTCAATGGGAACTGTTAAAAATGATTTTCATACGGGAATGAATATGTTCGTGCCTTTATTAAATAGTGGTGCTTATTATCTTATTGCACTTGATAAACAGGTGATAGCAGGCTGGGTTCTACTAGGTCCTGATTTTAATCCAATGAATACTCGAAAAACAGGCAGCATTATTGCCCTTTATGTATTTCCACAATATCGAAAAGCCGGAATAGGGAAGCAACTTATGAATAAAGCAATTGATGAGCTAAAGTCTGAAGGATATCACAAAGCTCAACTAAATGTTTTTACTGGTAATCCCGCAAAATCATTGTATAAAAAGCTAGGCTTCAAAGAGATTTCTTCCATTATGGAGATGGATATCAATTAAAAAGATTTTCCATCTTCATATGGTTTTTTATTTCTAGTATTCGCATACATATAATGTAAACGCTAACACCACTCTTCTTCTCCCTGTATCTGAATATCATGCATTGATATTGTTAATGCTTTATTAACTCAATGTAAAATTTTAGTAACAATCCTCCTTCTTTTTAAAATTCTTGTAGAATAGAAGGGAAAGTCTACTAGGGAGGCAAACTGATGAAGCGCTTTACTAAAGAAGAAAATAGTTGGATTTTTTATGATTGGGCAAGCTCTGCTTATTCTATTATTATCTCTACAGCTGTTTTTCCCATATATTATAAGGCAGCTGCAACGAACGCAGGAGTAAGTGCCGCAAACTCTACTGCCTATTTAGGTTATACAATCTCTATTGCAACCTTTATATTGGCTTTGCTTGGACCTATATTAGGAACAATTGCTGACTATCAGGGCTACAAAAAGCGATTTTTCTCCTTCTTCTTTACATTAGGAATGGGATTTACCGCACTACTCGCCTTTATCCCCTCTGAGCAATGGCTTCTTTTGCTAGTTTGCTATACATTGGCTGCAATTGGCTTCTCTGGGTCAAACATTTTCTATGATGCCTTTTTGGTAGATGTCACAACAGAGGAACGAATGAATCGTATTTCTGCCCGTGGATTTGGACTTGGTTATATCGGAAGTACCATACCTTTTATTATCAGCATTGCCATTATTGTTTTAGCACAAAGTGAACTTATTCCACTTTCAACAACAGTTGCAAGTAAGATCGCATTTATCATAACCGCAGTTTGGTGGGGACTTTTTGCTATTCCACTATTTAAAAATGTTCACCAGCGTTATTATATTGAGCGTGAACCAAATCCGGTCTTTAATAGCTTTAAACGACTTGCTCAAACTCTAAAAGAAGTTCGAAAACATCGTGCTTTATTTCTATTTTTATTAGCCTATTTTTTCTATATTGATGGAGTTGGAACAATTATTACAATGTCAACTGCCTACGGAACTGATTTAGGTATTAGTTCTACAAGCCTGCTCATTATTCTCTTTGTTACACAAGTTGTGGCTGCTCCATTTGCTATTCTATACGGTAGATTATCTGAACGCTTTACCGGTAAAAAAATGCTCTACGTTGGAATCATCATCTATATGGGTGTCTGTATTTATGCTTATTTTCTTGATTCAACAATGGATTTTTGGATATTAGCTATGCTCGTCGCTACTTCTCAAGGTGGTATTCAAGCATTGAGTCGCTCTTATTACGCTAAGCTTATTCCGAAAGAGAAGGCAAATGAATTTTTTGGTTTTTATAACATCTTCGGAAAATTCGCTTCCATTATGGGACCTTTGCTAGTAGGGGTAACGGCTCAAGTAACAGGAAATTCAAGCAGTGGTGTATTTAGTTTAGTCATTCTGTTTATCATCGGTATTCTTATTTTAATAAAAGTGCCTGAACCAAAGGCATAAGTACTTCTTCGAGACGATTTCTTCGTCTCTTTTTCTTTTCAGTGTATTTTATCCAATGCTTTTGGCTACCCTTTGGCTATTAATATGAAAAGGGGTGAAAAGGTTGGAGGACTTAATGAAGGACTTACTTATTGTCCTAGGACGTGTTGTCACGATTCTACCTTTATTGCTTTTTATCACCATTTTCATGGGTAAGCGTGCTATTGGGGAACTTCCAATTTTCGATTTTCTCATTATCCTCACTTTAGGTGCTGTTGTTGGTGCAGATATTGCAGATCCTAACATCAAACACCTTCCAACTGCTTTTACGATTGTTGTCATTGGACTATTTCAGAGGCTTGTTGCTAGGTGGAAGATTAAAAATCGAAAGTTTGGAAAGCTCATTACCTTTGAACCTACACTCGTTGTTCAAAATGGGAAATTACTGAGAGAAAATATTAGCCGAATTCATTATTCAATAGATAATGTTCTTCAAATGTTAAGAGAAAAAAATACTTTTGATCTAAATGAGGTAGAGTTGGCAATTATTGAAGCAAATGGAGCACTAAGTGTTTTAAAAAAAGCTGAAAAACAAACTGTAACAAAAGAAGATATGAAGCTTAATAGCTCTAGCCCCTCCATTTCCTTTCCAGTTATGATGGAGGGGAAAATTTATGAGAACACACTGAGTTATTTTCAAGTAGACGAAACGTGGTTAAAACAGCAATTAGCACACAAGGGTATAATTACGAGAATATCTTTTATGTTTCGCTTAACCGCAACCTTGATTTATCTATTTCATTCAATGATGAGAAAAGTGAAAGGCTTCCTCCCCTATATCATTAGATAAGAAAAAAAGATGAAAGGGTGGATAATGAATCCACCCTTTCATCTTTTTCTTTTTACACTCTGTTAGTTTTTCTGTTACGAACGATTTTCTTTACAATTGGATAGATGATAGGAGCCCACTTTACTAGATTCTTTACGAATTTTTTCATTGTTAACCTCCTATTACTCGTTATATTCCCCGGAATATAGGAGGTTAAACACGCTTCCCGCTCTCTCTTTATCCTACGTTTGATACTTCTTTTCCTAGCTGTAATTGATGCATGTTATAATACTTTCCTTTTTGCTCTAGGAGTTCTTCATGATTTCCTCTTTCGACAATCTCTCCATGATCTAACACTAAAATTTGATCTGCATTTCGAATCGTTGATAATCGGTGCGCAATGATAAATGTTGTTCGTCCTTCCTTTACCACATTTAATGCTTGTTGAATCATTGCTTCAGTTTCTGTATCAATATTAGCTGTTGCTTCATCAAGTATTAAAATTGCCGGGTCATATGCTAATGCCCGCGCAAACGAAATAAGCTGTCGTTCTCCCGCTGATAACGTGCTACCCTTTTCTAAAACTGGCTCTTCAATTTGATTAGGTAGCTGTTTAATAAATCTCTCTGCACCTACATCTCTCAAAGCTTTTCTTACCCGTTCTATAGGAATTTCATCATTTCCGAGGCTAACATTTGATTCAATTGTACCCGTAAATAGAAACGGATCCTGTAACACAATGCCCATGTGCTTCCGCAGCTGTTGACGCGGAATTTGGCTTGTATCCATAGAATCTATCGTTATCTTTCCGCGGTTGATATCGTAATATCGAAATAATAGGTTTATAATGGAGCTTTTCCCAGATCCTGTGTGACCAACTAACGCAACTGTCTCTCCTTTTCTTGCTTCAAAGGAGATATTTTTTAATACATCATTTTCACCATCATACGAGAATGATACATTTTCAAATGCAACGTTTCCTTGAAATCTAGGAAGGATTTCTGTGTCCACTACTTCCCCTTTTTCATCGAGTAATTCAAATACACGCTCTGATGCAACACGCGCCTGTTCCAACTGTGCAAGCTGATTTACAATATCCGTTACAGGCTGGAACAATCGATTTAAATAATCTACAAAGGCATACAAAACACCAATTGAGATGATACCTGTTGCTGTTAGTGATTGCCCTCCGAAATACCAGATTAATGCTACAAAGGTGGCATTTCTTAGCACATTTACTAAGTTATGGGAAGTTAAAGCATTTAAACTTAGTAATTTATTTTGATACGTGAAGTGCTCTCTATTCAGCACCTCAAATTCATCAATTGTTTTCTTTTTTCGACGAAATGCCCGAATAATCGTCATACCTTGTATCGACTCATTTACCACTCCATTTATATCACTAACACGAGTACGGATTAAATGATTATAGTTAGAAGCTACTTTACGGTAAAGCACCGTCCAAATAAACAAAATCGGTACAACAAGCAATGTAATCAGTGCCAGCTTGACGTCTAAGAAAAACAAAGCAATTAAAATTCCTGTCATATAAATACCACTTGTGAAAAAGCTTGCTAACACTTTTACATATAATTCCCTTATCGCCTCTGTGTCGTTTGTTACACGTGAAACAATTTTCCCGGCGGGACGATTGTCGAAATATGAAAGTGGTACTCTTTGAATATGCTCAAATACATCTGTTCTCATTTTCTGAATAATACGGTTGGCTGCCTTTTGTAACAGCAAGGACTTTCCATATTGAAAGAAAGCTGCAACCAAGAGCAATCCTACATAAATGCTTAGAAGAGAAATAATCGGTTTAATTTCAGGCTTATAAAATGCTAACAGTTCTTCTCTCGTTAGTTTATTTACAGGATAGTCAGCAGTTTCATTCCCTTTCCCAATTGTTAATATTTGGTTATTTATAGACCTCTTACCATCAAATGTTAAATGCTCATTTGTTACATAGAAGGAGCGCCCAACTTGCACAACCTGTATTTGAGCTTCACCAACTATCTGATCTGAAGTTATATCTGTACTCTTTTTATAATTCTTACCTTTATAGGTGACGGATTGTTCATCTTCCTCTAACACCTCTACCCACGACTTTTCAACCCCCATCATATGGTGATCAATCATCCTTTTTGCTATAAACGGACCTGTTAACTCTGCTGCTACTGCAAAGGTTAGCATAGCAAGCGCAATAAAGATTGTTCGTTTATAGTGAAGTGCATATTGAACTAGGCGTCTTCCGGTTGAGGGATTCTTCATTTAGCTCACCTCCCCATATGAATCTGCTTGTTGACGATCAAATTGTTCTTTGTACCATTTTCCAAGCTGAATAAGCTGTTCATGTGTTCCTTCTTCGATTATTTTTCCTTCGTCCATCACGATAATCCAATCTGCATGCTGGACGGCCGATAAACGATGTGCAGTAATGAATGTGGTTTTTCCAGCTCGTTCATGACGTATGTTTTCAATAATCTTTGCTTCTGTTTTTCCATCAACCGCCGACATGGAATCATCTAATAAAAGAATTTCAGGATCCTTAATTAGTGCCCGTGCAATTGAGATGCGCTGTTTTTGCCCACCTGAAAGGGCTACACCTTTCTCTCCTACAAGAGTGTCTAGGCCTTTCGGAAGAATAGACAAATCAAAGGCTGCTGAATTCAATGCGGACTTAATTTCATCTTCATTAACATTTTCTTTTCCAAACTTAAGATTTTCTCTAATTGTTCTAGAAAATAAAATCTGTTCCTGTGGCACATAGCCAACCCATGAATGAATGTCATCAATTAGAATCTCTTCAATTGGTTGACCTGAAACGAGAAGTTTCCCTTCACCTAATGGATACTCTCTTAGCAGCTGCTTGAGTAATGTTGTTTTGCCAGAACCTGTTTTTCCAACAACACCGATTGTCGCTCCTCTTTTCACCTGCAAAGAGATGTTTTTTAAATTATCTGTTGTTGAGGTTGGGTATCGGAAAGTTACATTAGAAAACTCAATATTTTCTGGTATGCTAATGTGTTTAGGATTTTGCACATCCTTAACGTCTTCTTCATAGGCTAGAGTCTCATTTACCCGGTCTAATGAAGCGTTTCCACGTTGAAGAATATTGATTAGTTCTCCAACAGCAAACATCGGCCAAATTAACATTCCAAGGTAAATGTTAAAGCTAACTAATTCTCCTAGAGTAATCAACTGGTTGAACACAAGATATGCACCATAGCCCAAGCCAATCACATAGCTTAAGCCAACAAGGATTTTAATGGTTGGTTCAAACAGTGCATCGACCTTGGCGACAGCGATATTTTTCTCATAAACATCTTCTGTCATTTCTTTGAACCGCTCTTCATCCGCTTTTTCTTGTACATATGCGCGAATAACCCGCACTCCTGCTATTGATTCAAGTACATTGTCATTCAAGTTCCCAAAAGCATCCTGGGCAACAGTAAAACGTTCGTGAATGAGCTTCCCAAAGTAGTTAATAGCAATAGCCATTAACGGAAGTGGGATCAGTGCAGCTAGAGTAAGCTTCCAGCTAATTGTGAATCCCATGACAAAAACAATGATAATCATAAACACAGTTGAATCGACCAAGGTTAAAATACCAAACCCGGCAGTTAACGAAATAGCTTTTAAGTCATTTGTTGCTCGTGCCATTAAATCACCGGTACGGTTTTTTTCAAAAAATCTAGGTGTCATCGCAAGCAAGTGTTTCATAAAACGATATCTTAAAATCCGCTCAATTAAGTGCGCTCCTCCAAACAATTGATACATCCATACATAAGTTATCGCATAGCTGACAATGATGAGCGCAATAAAGAAAAACAGAAGCTCACGTAACCGTTCAGCAGTCATCTGACCAAACTGAATATCATCAATGGCTATTCCAATTATCTTTGGTGGAATAACATCTAAAATACTAACGAAGATCAGTAGTGAAATGGCTACTGTGTACCGTTTCCAATATTTATAAAAAAACCATCTTAATTTTCCTAGTACTGAGAACATTCATATCCCTCCTTTGATATCAAATAAAATGTCTTCAGTTAGCCACCTTCCATCCAATCTAAATAAATACGAACTACCTTTTGTTTTAACATGCTCAAAACTCCTTTCATTTGTAAAAAAGTATCTATATAAACGGGCAGATATGATACCCGGAATAAACAGAAAAAGGCATTATGCATGTGTAAAGTGCATAATGCCCGAAAAAAGACAATATAAAAACGCACGTCACAATAGTGATGACCTGCGCAGAAAAGTAAGTTAAGTGTTAGATCATTTTAAAGAAAGTTATGGCGGGTCACCTTACAATATGAAATTTTGCTATAAAATCGCACTCTTACAATTTCCATTTTGTAACCCTCCAATTTTTGTAAATTAATTCATTTTTATTGTATGTTTTTTCAAATCGTACTGTCAACGTTTTTCTGAAATTATTTTCCTGTTCAGTTATATGCTTCTTCATTATACAATTATGACTAATTTTTAACTTTAATCCATGAAAAGCACTGTGCGCACCTTGTAAGAAGGTTGCCCAGGGTTGGGCAACCTTAAAATAGACGCTATCAGAAAAGCTTGATTATTTATTCATACTAGCCAGAAAGTCACCTAAAAGATCACTTAAGTCATCTACTGGTTCATCTTCCTTCGCTTCACCCTCTATCGTAGCAGCAACTTCATTTTCTGTAGGGAAGATATCAAAATCAGCAATATCATCTTCAAGTGCATTTACTACTACACTCTCTTCTTCTTCATTATTCTCTACCTGATTAACAGGGAAACCTTCCACTTCTACATCCATCGGGACATTTTCAACTTCCTGTAAATACAGAGCTTCATCTATATCCAGAGAATTACTAGTTAATGAAGCTAATATCGATGTTGCTCTGACTGGATCAGATAATAGTTGATAAACAATACTTCCCATTAGTGCCTCTGAATGAGAATGTTTTAGCCAATTTCGTTGATCTTTTGATAGTTGTTTTGGCAAAGGAAGTGTAATCATTTCTTTCTCTTTTTTTAATGAGCTGCCCACTCCTTCTAATACAAAATCAGCGATTGTACTAGAAAAATTTCTTTTCTCTGTTTGTTTTAGTTTCTCCAGTTGTCTTACTAAATGATCAGGGGTATCAGAGGGAAGGCGAAAGGTAATAGCCTGTCCCCTTTTTATGGTTGGTGCGCCCTTTTTATTCATATAACCACCCAATTTTAATTAGACTGTTTGCTTCTCATTCTTTTTCGGAGGCTCGCTGGTTTTTCTGACAAAATCGGAAACTAGTTTATAATAAGCATTTGCCATCATCCAAATACTTTCGTTTTCATCTTCAAAAAACTCAATATTGTAGCCATCTAAACTATTATTTAACATCTTAATATAATCTTTTAGAACAATGGCTCCTCCACCAACAAAATAGCAGATTTCTGTTTGTGAATTTTTTTGCCATACGTTTCGTAGATGACGGTATTGTTTCTTAGCAAGCTCAAGAAGAATGCGGTCCGTAATATCATGTACGTTTGTCCGACTACCTTTTACCATGATGTGGTGGCGATCATTCTTGCGTGTAATAATATCAACCACATCTCGACGGCTGTCGAGCTCTACACCATGTTTTTTACGAATTTCTTCTCTAATTGCTTCTAATGACTCTGACACACCAAGATTAAAGCCCTGTGCTTTGTCATCATCTACATTACGATTTTTAATCACAGCAATATCCGTCGATAAGCCGCCAATATCTTGAATTAAAATTTGCTTATCTATTAAATCACGATTGATAATTTTTAAATCTTTGTCCATAACAAGATTAATAAAAGCAGCAAATCCTTCTGGATAAACCTTTACTTCATCAAACTTAATATTAACTTTTAACCCTTGGTATTTAGGAGTTACTAAAAATTCAACTTGATGAACAGATCCAAGGAGTTGTGAGCGATAGCCAACATCTTTACCTTCCTTGACTTCACGAAGTGGCAAACCTGTTCCTAACGTATAATTTGCATCAATAACATTATTTGTTTTTTTGAAAATAGAAGAGTTTTCTTCTCGAACGGCATCTAGTGCCAGGGAAGTAAAAAGCATAACAAGTGTCTGATCTTCTTCTGATTTTGTGCTACCTGGATCCAATTCACTTGGGTTATCACTTTTTGTTGCGAGGTTACCAACTCGATAGATCGCATTGTTTTCCTTTAAGGCAGGGGAATGAACTCTTACATGAATCCCATCTAATGGATCTTTATCATTTAATTCTTCTATACCAATGACTGGTCGGTCCTCAGTGTCTCTTGCAATAACATTAGGGATATATAATTCGTAATCTACTTTTCCAAAAAGCGCCTTCACGCAATCATTTCCAACATCAACTGCTGTAATTCTAGTTTTACTCATCTAACCATCCCTCTCAATTTAATCGTGAGTTACTAAATCAGTGAATCTAGTAACTCAAGGGTAAAGGTAGGGGAGAGAAGCGTCAATATTACTTTCGTTGTGTTCAATTTGAATACATGTATACAATTTTGTCTACATTTGTAACAAAATTGTATACACCCTTATATGACGCGGTGTATACGCATTTGTATACAAGTACACATCATTGTAAACAATATGTACACAATATGTTTACATGTATACAGCGACGTATACAGTGGAATTTTGGTGTTTTTCGACAGTATCTTCTAACCCTTTTGACCTAGTTGAACTTTTGTTTCTACATCAGTTTTTATAGAAAAATGTAGGTTATTGGAGAAATATTTTTTCATTTTTAATAGAATTCTTCCTAATTTGATAGATTTAAGAGAAATAACTCAACAACAAATAAGATCAAGCTAATGCTTGATCCCTACCTTAACTTACTTAATACGATTTTTTCGAATATCGTCCACGGCACCAACATTTTAAAAAGGAGCGTCATCTTAACCCCTCTTCCGATTGCATAACGCATGGTAGGTTTATTCTTTAATGCAATGGCTGTGATTAGCCTTGCTACGTTCTTTGGATTTTCAAACTTACTTGATCCACTTTCTATATGATCTTCAAGCTTCCTCATCATTTCATAATAAGGTGACTCTTTTTTGAGAGAATTCTCAGTTACCTTCTTTCCCCTCGTCCATATATTTGTTTGAAATGAGCCTGGCTCTACTAATATTACGTCTATACCAAATGACTTTACTTCTAGTCGGAGTGACTCACTCCACCCTTCTAACGCATACTTTGAAGAAACGTACGGTGATAAGCCTGGAAAACCAACTCTACCACTAATGCTGCTAACATTAATTATTTTTCCTTTGGACTTCTTCCTCATTATTGGAAGTACAGCTTGTGTGACAGCTATTGCACCAAAAACATTTGTTTCAAACTGACTTCGATACTCATCAATTGGAATTTCCTCTACAAAGCCAGCTCCTGCAAATCCTGCGTTATTAACCAATACATCTACTTGCCCTACCCTTCCCACTAATTCCTTAAATAGACTAACTGATTCTGCTGATGTCACATCTAATTCATGAATTGTTATATTATCCGCTATTCCAGAGCTATTAGCCTCACTTAAAAGAGTTGTGTTCCTTTTTTGATCACGCATAGTTGCAATAACTTCGTATCCATTTTTCGCTAACTCTAATGCTGTTAACATTCCAAACCCGCTTGAAGCTCCTGTAACAACAGCTATTTTCTTTATCATACATACTCCCCTGCCTCTTTTATGTATCTTCTATTTCCATTATATCTATAATTATATTTCTTCATTATGCATAATAAGAAGAAGTCCTACGTAGGTTCGCAGGACTTCTTCCTAAAAAAGCAGCCTATTTAATTTATCATTCTTTTAACCAATTCACGATTACGATCTTTAAATACTTCATTATGAGAAGATACCATTCCTACTTTTGTAGCATCAGGCTGAATATATTGCTTTGCTTTGTTAACAGCATTTGCAGCATCCTGAAAGGCACCTGCAATTAAGTGAAGCTTTCCATCATGAGCCAAAATATCACCAGCCGCATAAATTCCTTCTATTGAAGATTCACTAGTTGCATTACCTGATATATAAAATTGATCTTTTAATGAAACTTGCACATCACTATTTTGAAGCAGTGATGAATCTCGTTCATATCCATGATTGATTACCACTTCGTCGATCGGGAGATATGTCACTTCTCCTGTTTGATGATTTGTTAGTTCAACGCTTTCAATTTCTTCATGATTAGCACCGGCAACTAATTTCGTTATCGAAGTGTGAAAATAGCATTCAGCTTTACTCTTCATTAGTTGACTAATCTGTGCTTCATGGCCGTTTAACTCCCCTTTTCGGTAAGTTACGATTACTTTTTCAGCTATCGGCTCTAATTCGTTTGCCCAGTCAATTGCTGAGTTACCTCCACCAGATATAATGACTGTTTTATTTTTAAAACGTTTTAAGGATTTTACTGTGTAATGTAAGTTAGATACCTCAAATTTTTCAGCACCTTCAATTTCAAGCTTTTGAGGATTTAGTATTCCACTGCCAACAGCAACAATCACTGTTTTGGAATAATGCTTTTCCCCTGAAGATGTATGTAAAATAAAGATTCCTTCTTCATTACGTGAGATGGACTCCACTTTTTCATTTAATACAACTGTTGGGTCAAAGGTTAGGCCTTGCTGGACAAGCTGTTGAATTAGCCTTTCTCCAAGAATTGGGGTCTGTCCCCCAACGTCCCAAATCATCTTTTCCGGATAAACATGAATTTTCCCGCCTAAATGTGGCTGAAATTCAATGATTTTTGTTTTCATTTCTCTTAATCCACTATAAAAGGCTGAGTAAAGTCCTGCTGGTCCTCCCCCAATAACAGTTACATCAAACAGTTCCTGTGAGTCCATTACATTTCACTCCTTAGCTTGAATTTCTATTAATGATTATCATTCTCATTTAACTATACTATGATTCGTTATTTTTTACAATATAGTTTAGAGTATTGACATTAGAACATAGGAATTATAGAATCTAACTAAATTGAGAATCATTTTCATTTATAAGTTGAAAATGAATAAATGGAGGGTTAATAATGGCTCGCCTATATACAAATAACTTAGAAATTGGTTATGGTGAACGACTGATTGTTAAAGACTTAAGTATAGAAATTCCAGATAAAAAGATAACAACAATTATTGGTTCAAACGGTTGCGGAAAATCCACTTTATTAAAAGCCATTACAAGAATCATTCCGCACCAATCTGGAACTGTCATATTAGATGGAGAAGATATTTCCAAGGGAAACACCAAGCTTCTTGCAAAGAAGATGGCAATTCTCCCCCAAACACCTGAAAGTGCGAGAGGTTTAACAGTTGGTGAACTTGTTTCTTATGGACGCTTTCCTTATCAAAAAGGCTTTGGTCGCTTAACAAAGAAAGATTATGAAGTCATTGATTGGGCACTTGATGTGACAGGAACAATTGACTTTAAGTTCCGACCAGTTGATGCGCTATCAGGTGGGCAACGTCAGCGTGTGTGGATTGCTATGGCCCTTGCTCAGGAAACAGACATCATCTTTTTAGATGAACCAACTACATATTTAGATATGGCTCACCAATTGGAAGTATTAGAGCTTCTTCAAAAGTTAAATAAAGAGCAAGAGCGCACAATTGTTATGGTTTTGCATGACTTAAACCAAGCTGCACGCTTTGCTGACTATATCATCGCATTAAAGGACGGTCAGGTCATTAAAGCGGGTGATTGTGAGGAAGTTATCACACATGATGTGTTAAGGGATGTTTTTAACATTGATGCTGAAATTGGCAAAGATCCACGTACAAATAAACCGATGTGTATAACTTATAATTTATTAAAAAAGAATTCTTCTGCTATTCACTCTACTGCTGTTATTTGATAATTGATATCCAATAACACAAAATGTAAAATGAGATAGAAATTGCCGCTTAGTTAGTTGGCAAATACTATACATAAAAGTCATTGAAATGGAGAGAAACAGATGATTCAACGTACTGTACTTATTAAATTCGAAGAAACAACAACACAAGAACAATATCAAGAAATGATTAGTCGTTTTACAGCATTAAAGAACGTGTTAACTGGCATTGTTGAAATTCATGCAGGTCTTAACCTTGCTGAGAAAAGCAAAGAATATCAAATTGTTTTAATGGTTCGCTTTGAGGATCAAGCAGCCCTTGATGCTTATGCAGCTAACGAAGATCATCAAGCTGTTGCAGCATTCATTCGCGATTCTGGTAGAATTGACAGCATTGGTGTAGATATTGAAATTTAATTAAACAGAGAAAAGACATTGCAAGGAATTGTAGTGTCTTTTTATTTTTAATTTATCTTCCCTCCTCCCCTCCTTAAAATATACTTTCAACATTTTTTCATAAACCCTAACACATTTGCTAAGCATATTTATGTACAAACAAAGATCATTTTCTTAATATAACAAGTACACTAAAACAAGGAGGAAGATACAATTGAGTAACAGCTTTTTATCTACATATACATTACCTAATGGAATAGAATTAAAAAACCGTCTCATCATGGCTCCAATGACTAACTTCTCTTCTCATCAAGATGGAACTGTAACTGAAGAAGAAGTAAATTACTATGCACGCCGTTCTAATGGAGTAAGCATGGTCATTACTGCTTGTGCCTACGTTACGCCTAATGGCAAAGGATTTCATGGTGAATTTGGTGCAGATAAAGATGAAATGATCCCAAGCTTAGAAAAGCTGGCAACAAGAATTAAAGAGCAAGGTGCTAAAGCTGTTTTGCAAATTTTTCATGGCGGAAGAATGTGTCCTCCTGAATTAGTACCTAACGGTGAAATTGTTAGTGCAAGTGATATTCCAGCTGAAAACGGTGGGGTATCAACTGAAGAACCTGAGAAGAAACCAAGAGCCTTAACGGAAGCAGAGGTTGAGGATATCATTCAAGCCTTTGGCGAAGCAACACGTCGTGCGATTAAAGCAGGCTTCGATGGAGTAGAAATTCATGGTGCTAATGGTTACTTAATTCAACAGTTTTTCTCTCCACACTCTAATAGACGTGAAGATCGATTTGGTGGCAGCCTTGAAAAGCGAATGACTTTTCCTTTAGAAGTGGTTGATACAGTGAAAAAGGTTGTTCAAGAACATGCTAAAGAACCTTTTATTGTTGGCTACCGTTTTTCACCGGAAGAACCCGAAACACCTGGTATCGCAATGGATGAAACTCTAGCTCTTGTAGATGCTTTATCAAATAAAGGCCTTGATTATCTACATGTATCATTATTTGATTTCTTCTCAACACCTAGAAGAGGTGTGGAAGATTTAACAAAAACTAGAATCTCTTATCTTCAGGAAACAATTAATGATCGTGTACCACTAATTGGTGTAGGATCTATCTACTCAGCCGAGGATGCTCGTAAAGCCTTTGAAACAGGAGTACCTCTTCTTGCATTAGGAAGAGAACTTATCATTGATCCTGATTGGGTTCAAAAGGTAACAGACGGCAAAGAGGACGAAATTGTTACAGAAATAAATAAAGATAAACAAAAGGAACTCGTTATTCCTGACCCACTATGGAACGCGATTATCAATACACCAGGTTGGTTTCCTGGCGTTTAATACTTATTATATAAAATCACTCACGAATTCTATGTTCGTGAGTGATTTTATACCTCCTTAGCTCCTGTCATAATATATGTGTACCCCCTCACTTATTACGGTATATTTTTCCAATAGGTTATTTTATAATAGTAATAAAAAGCATCTTTTGAAAGAGGAAAATACGATGAGCACAGAAAAAAAACCTCCTTTATTGGCATGGTTTGTTTTAATAGGTGGAGCATTATTCCTCATCAATGCCCTTCCTGGTTTCATTTTTTTATTTTTAATGAAATTTAATCAATCAGGTTTCTTTCATTTTTTTTCACTCTTTTATCTTATCATTGCCCTTGTGATCATTCTTGGTGCAATTTGGGCGATGAAGCGTTCTTTTGATAAGATTAAAAATTTTCATGTTTTGAAAAAGGAAACGAACATGCAAGATTCCCTACTAACTACCAGTACACCTTCAGAAAAAACATCAACAACAATCTGGCCATGGCTTGTTTTAATTCCTGGTGGCTTGCTACTCGTTAGTACAGGTCCTGGTATAATCATGTTGCCAATTATGCCTTTGTTCTTAGCCGCAATGTCAACCGATTCAGGAGCCAATCCTGATTATGTACCTTTGCTCATTATCGTAATCGGATATGGACTGATGATTGGCTATATCACTTTAGTTGTTCTAGCTATTAAAAAATTAAGAAAAAGAGAGAAATTAAACTAGTAGTGTGGTGAAAATTTTGTTTAAACTTTTAGTTATTGAAGATGATATGACCCTATTTAACGAAGTAAAAGACCGATTAGCTGGCTGGTCTTATGAGGTGCATGGGATTACTGATTTTAGCAAGGTCATGGAGGAGTTCATTTCTATTAATCCAGAGCTCGTCATCATTGATATACAGCTTCCTAAATTTGATGGATTTCATTGGTGCCGAATGATTAGATCACAATCAAATGTTCCAATTATTTTTCTCTCTTCAAGAGATCACCCTACTGATATGGTGATGTCTATGCAGCTTGGTGCTGATGACTTTATTCAAAAGCCCTTTCACTTTGATGTTCTCATTGCTAAAATTCAAGCGATTCTTCGCAGAGTTTATGATTATAGCATTGAACAGCTAACAGTGAAAACATGGTGCAATGCCACAGTTGATTTTGAAAGAAATACTGTGGTCAATGATGTTGGTTCTATAGAACTGACAAAAAATGAAATGTTTATCTTAAAAATATTAATTCAACATAAAAACAAGATTGTTAGCCGGGAGAACATTATCAATCAGCTATGGGATGATAAGCGTTTTGTTAGTGATAATACATTAACTGTTAATGTAAATCGCTTGCGGAAACGGTTGGATGAGATTTCATTAGGAAGTTTTATTGAAACCAAAGTCGGACAAGGCTATATGGCCGTAGAAGAGGTATAAACATGATAAAAACATATCTTCTGGAGCGACGAAGCTGGATTGTCTTTTTTATTTTCCAAAACCTGCTTCTCCTTTTTATTGCCTATATTGACCCAAAAATTTCGCTACCATCTATAGTGTATGTAACCTTCTTAATGACCCTTATTTTACTCCTATTCCTTGCTTTTCGTTATCAAAAAGAAACAAAGTTTTATAAAGCTTTACAGGAACGGGAAAAAGATTTTGATTTAACGCGCTTAATGAAGCCTGACAGTCCGTTTGAGCAGATGATAGAAAGTAGTTTTATTGAGCAAATAGACTACTTAAAAACGATAGCCTCAAAAAATCAAGTCATGTTAGAGCAGGAAAAAGATGATTTATTATCATGGATTCATGAAGTGAAAACCCCTCTAACAGCCATGCATTTAATGGTTGAAAAAATAGAAGATGATACATTGAAATCCCAGATAACCTATGAGTGGCTTAGAATTCACTTACTTCTTGATCAGCAGCTTCATCAAAAACGATTGCTTTTTATTGAGAATGATTTGCTAATAGAAAGAACAGACTTAGAAGCTTTGTTGTTTCAGGAACTAAAAACCTTACAATCATGGTGCATTCAAAAAGGAATTGGTTTTGATATCGATCTTCAAAAAACAGAAGTATTAAGCGATACAAAATGGCTTGCTTTCATTGTAAGACAGCTTCTAACAAATGCTGTTAAGTATAGTAAAAACTCTGATATTCATATTAAAAGCTATCAACAAGATGAACATACATACTTACAAATACAAGACTTTGGTCGAGGAATAGATGTGAAAGATCTCCCTCGTATATTCGATAAAGGCTTTACCTCTACAACCAATCATGATGACCAATCAGCCACAGGAATGGGATTGTATCTCGCAAAAAAAGTAGCTAAACCCTTGTTAATTGAGATTACCATTCAATCCGAGGTGGGCGTAGGAACAACCATTATACTTACCTTTCCAAAAAGAAATGACTTTGTGAATGTAATGAGCATGTGACAACATTGTCACATGCTTTTCTATTTTGTTAGATCAATCGAGGGAAAAGCTGATTTCCCTTTTTTATAATGAAGTTAGATGAGATGAAAGCTAAAGATAAATTCGTAATGAAAGGGAGTTATTCCATAATGAATATTTTAGAAGCAACGAAAATCCATAAAAGCTTTGGCAATAAGTTTAATAAACAAGAGGTTTTAAAGGGAATAGATATCACGATTAAACAAGGTGAGTTTGTTAGTATTATGGGGGCATCCGGTTCAGGGAAAACCACGCTACTGAATGTCCTTTCCTCCATTGACCGAGTCAGCAGTGGTTCTATTATGATCCAAGGCAATGAAATGACGAAGCTTAAAGATAAACAACTTGCACAATTTCGAAAAAATCATTTGGGTTTTATTTTTCAAGATTATAATCTGTTAGATACTCTTACTGTGAAAGAAAACATCCTTCTTCCATTATCTATCACAAAAACACCTAAAAAAGAAGCTGATCAAAAGTTTCAAGACTTGGCTACTGCCTTAGGCATTTATGAACTAAAAGATAAATATCCAAATGAAATATCCGGTGGGCAAAAACAGCGAACATCTGCAGCAAGGGCGTTTATTCACCAACCGAGTATTATTTTTGCAGATGAGCCTACAGGAGCTCTTGATTCAAAATCTGCTTCAGATTTATTGCATAAGTTAAGTGAGTTAAATCAAAACCGTCAGTCTACCATTTTGATGGTCACACATGATCCAACTGCGGCAAGCTTCTGTAATCGAGTGATTTTTATAAAAGATGGACAAATTTATACTCAATTAAATAAAGGTGCGCAAGATCGACAACGCTTCTTCCAGGATATTATCAAAACTCAAGGTGTATTAGGTGGTGTAAAATATGACCACTAATCAGCTTATATTTAGAAGCTTAAAGAAAAATCTTAAGAACTATTATCTCTATGCGTTTGCTTTAATTTTTAGTGTTGCTCTTTATTTTGCATTCGTTACCTTGCAATATGATCCCTCTATGGATGAAGCAAAGGGTACAGTCAAAGGAGCAGCAGCTGTTAAAACAGCATCCATTTTACTTGTAGCGATTGTGAGTATTTTCCTTTTATATGCAAACAACATTTTTATCAAAAGACGTAGTAAAGAAATAGGATTATTTCAATTGATTGGGATGACAAAAGCTGAAATCTTTCGGATTCTAAGTACAGAAAATCTTATTCTCTACTTCGGCTCTTTATCTATAGGCATCTTTATCGGCTTTTCTTTTTCAAAGCTAATTACCATGATTTTATATAAAACAACAGCGGTTGATGAGATTGCTACCTTGCATTTTTCTTGGCAAGCTCTTGTCCAAACGATTTTGATATTTGTGGCAATCTATCTGCTAATTATCGGAATGAACTCCTTATTTATTAAGAAGCAAAGCATTCTCTCTCTTTTTCGAGTAACTTCTACAACAGAAGGAAAAGTGAAGAAAATATCAGTTATAGAAACCATAATTGGGGTTTTAGGATTAGCTCTTATTATATTAGGCTATTATGTGTCTTCTAAATTATTTGGTGGGGATTTTACAACGATTAATGTGTTATTTTTTGCGATGACCTTTATTTTAGCTTCCGTAATTATCGGAACCTACCTTTTTTATAAGAGCTCTGTCCGCTTTATTGCAAACATTATTAGAAGGAAAAAAGGTGGATATTTAAATATTAACGAGGTTTTATCTCTTTCTTCTATTATGTTTCGGATGAAATCTAATGCCCTTTTACTTACCATTATTACAACTGTTTCAGCTCTAGCCATTGGCTTGCTGTCTCTCAGTTATATTTCTTATTATTCGGCTGAAAAGCAAGCACAAAATAGTGTTCCAGAGGACTTTGCTATAACAAATGTTGAAGATGCAGATACTTTTAAAGATGAATTAGAAGCTGCTAATATAGCATATAAGGAAAAGAAAATGGAGGTTCTTCAAGTCAATACGAACCTATCGAATATTTTAGACGCTAAATTAGAAGGGTTAAATTACCATCCAAGCGCTATGCCAATGCCTGTTATTAGTGAGAAGGCACTTAAGGGTATTGATGTTGCAGCAGATGAAACTCTTTTTACTGGCTATAATGATTTTCTGCAAAAGTTTATGAAAATGAAAAACTCCGGTCAAATTGAACTGAAGGGAAAAAATGAGGTCATTTCACAAAAGCTGATAGGAATAGAAAAACATTATCCTATTTCATGGTATTTTACCAGTGGTGGAACACCTACCGCAGTTGTTGACGAATCTACATTTGAGCGTTTAAAACAGGATCTTGAACAGGAAATACAAAGAGAATCTTCTATTTACATCGGGTTAAATATTAATGATGAGGATCATATACAAAAAGCTAATGACCTTTTTCAAAAGCTGGGGTTTGACCAGAATGAAGCACATGATTCACAACTAGCTATGGCAAACGGTCAAAAGAGGACAATGGGGTTAGCGATGTTTATCGTCGGATTTTTAGGATTAACCTTTCTGATTACGTCAGGATGTATTCTTTACTTCAAACAAATGGATGAAGGTGAAGATGAAAAGTCAAATTATACGATCTTAAGAAAGCTTGGATATACTCAAGGAGATCTACTTAACGGAATTAGAATGAAACAAATTTATAACTTCGGTATTCCATTGTTTGTTGGTTTACTTCATAGTTATTTTGCTGTTCAATCTGGATGGTTTTTATTTGGAACTGAGGTATGGACACCGATGATTATGGTAATGGTTGTTTATACTGCGTTATATTCAATCTTTGGTATTTTGTCTGTTTTACATTATAAAAAAGTGATAAAAGAAGCTTTATAGTACGATGGCCCCTTACTTTTTGTTAACGGGTTCGGTTTTGAAGTGTAAAATTAGAAATACTGTACAGTAATTCGATGATAAATTAACAGATAATATGATTAAATGCTTGGAACATTGTGTCTCCAAGCATTTTTTTGCACTCTATAGTTAAGTCTTCTGAAAAATAAACGGAAAAATTCCGTTTAAATTAGGAAAAACCAACATTTCTCATAAAATATGAGGAATTTTTCCGCTTATTTGAACCAAATCTAAAGATTTGGTTATATTTATAGAGGTTAACCGGAATATATCCGCTTATATCGGCTATTTATACACCTACTATATACCTTAAGCGGAATTTCTCCTCCTATTTATTCTTCCTATACCTTCACATCAACAATGAATAACATTAGATACTTTTCTTTCTAAACTAATTTCAACTTAAATATCCAAAACCATACCACATTCAGTACATCAATCCCAATTATGCTGTTTTAATAAAAACAAATGGTAATTTTAGTATGTGCCGTTTGCTAATTAAAGTATTTGGGTAATTAAAATAATTTCGTATTGTTTGTTTAATTAATAAACAAAGTTTGCTATAATTAATACAAACGCTTACAAATTACTAATAGATAAGGAGATTAAAATGAGTAAACTACCACAACCTAAACAACCTATCGTAGAACATATTTTTACTGCAGATCCTTCAGCACATGTATTTGAAGGCAAAATTTACATCTACCCTTCACATGACTTGGATCATAATGAACCTTCAAATGACAATGGTGATCAGTATAAAATGGAAGATTACCATGTATTATCAATGGATAACTTCGAATCTCCTTGTATTGATCATGGAGAGGTCCTTCATGTAAAGGACATTCCTTGGGCAAAGAAACAATTATGGGCACCTGATGCAGCATTCAAAAACAACACCTATTACTTATTTTTCCCGGCAAGAGATCATGATGATATTTTTAGAATTGGTGTTGCAACAAGCACAAATCCTGCTGGCCCTTTTACTGCTCAAGAGAGCTATATCCCAGGGAGTTTCAGTATAGATCCTGCAGTATTAGTAGATGATGACAACAAATCTTATATCTATTTCGGTGGTCTATGGGGAGGTCAGCTAGAAAAGTGGCAGACTGGAAAATTTAATCCAAATGGTGAAGGTCCTGCAGCATCAGAGCCAGCATTAGGTCCGATGGTAGCTGAGCTAGAGGATGATATGCTTACATTCAAATCTGAACCTCAAGAAATCTCAATTGTTGATGAAGATGGTCATCCAATCCTAGCTGGAGATGAAGAGAGAAGATTTTTCGAAGGAGCTTGGGTCCACAAATATAATGATGAGTATTATCTTTCCTATTCAACGGGAACAACTCACTGCATCGTTTATGCAACAAGCAAAAACCCACAAGGTCCATTCACGTATAAAGGAAAAATTCTTACTCCAGTAACAGGATGGACCACTCATCATTCAATTGTTCAGTTTGAAGATAAATGGTATCTATTTTATCATGATTGCTCTTTATCAGACGGAGTCGATCATAAACGCAGTGTGAAGTATGCAGAAATACACTACAATGAAGACGGCACTATTCAGACGATTGATCCTTATAAGTAAGATATTTAAGAACACTACAATGTGGTTATTGTAGTGTTCTTTTACTTTTTTATGGGAATATAAAGCTCTTACTGTAAGAGTGTTAGAGTGTTAGAATCATAGAAAATATGGCATTGGTACTAGCTATGCCTTAATTAGACCAGAAGTAAGACTTTTCCTCTCTACTTCTTTGGCTTATCACTGCCAGAATGCTCATATAGTTATTCTCAACCTCCACATTTTCAAAGTCACTCTACTTTCACTTAGAACACCTGCTTCTCTATCTCCTTTTGAAAACTCCAAACATAGGAAAATTTTCACAGATTAACTTCTTTACCTATAAAACAAATCGTTACTATTTTACTGAATTTATTAAATTGTAAAATAACTTTGTTTATTTAGTAGCCAAACAAAGTTGAAGTTGTTATAATCAAATTCAGTTAGGGCTCACCTATACATAATTAACTTCCTGCAGAAATGTAAGCCCTTACTTGTTGGTTGAAATATATACAAAGGAGGTTCGTTAGAGTTATTCAGAAGCTGTTTTAGAAAGCCTTTCAAATCTATTTTAAAAAGGAGATTAAAACATGTTAAACGTATTACGTAAACCAATTATTTCTGGATTAGCCCTAGCCTTATTATTACCTGTAGGAATGAGTACTGCTTCTGCTGCTACTACGGAAAAACCTAGTATTAGTGCCTTAACAGCACCACAGTTAGACCAAAGATATAAAGACTCCTTTACAATCGGAGCTGCTGTAGAGCCAAGTCAATTAGAAGGTAAAGATGCAGTCATGTTGAAGCGCCATTATAACAGCATCGTTGCTGAGAATGTGATGAAGCCAATTAATATTCAGCCAGAAGAAGGAAAGTTTAACTTTAAGGAAGCTGACAAGATTGTTAAATTTGCAAAAGAAAATAATATGGACCTACGCTTCCATGCCCTTATCTGGCATAGCCAAGTTCCAGAGTGGTTCTTCCTTGATAAAGATGGGAAAAAAATGGTTGATGAAAAAGATCCTGTAAAACGTATGAAAAATAAAAAGCTAGTATTAAAACGTGTTGAGAATCATGTTAAAACGATTGTTAAGCGTTATAAAGATGATGTGAAATCTTGGGATGTTGTTAATGAAGTCATTGATGATGGCGGTGGTTTACGTCAATCAGAATGGTTTAAACTCACAGGAACTGACTTTATTAAAGTAGCGTTTGAAACTGCTCATAAATACGGTGGAAAAGATGCTATGCTTTATATTAATGACTATAATACAGAAGTAGAATCAAAAAGAGATGACTTATATAATTTAGTAGTAAAACTTTTAGAGCAGGGCGTGCCAATTGATGGTGTTGGACACCAATCACATATCCAGCTTGGATGGCCTACTTTACAACAAACAGAAGATTCTATCAATCTATTTGCAGATCTTGGTTTAGATAATCAAATTACAGAACTTGATGTAAGTCTTTATGGTTGGCCACCAAAACCGGCTTATAAAACATATGGTGAAATCCCAGCTGAAGTTTTTAAAGCTCAAGCAGAACGCTATGATGCATTATTTAAATTATACGAAAAACTAGATGACAAAATTAGTAACGTTACCTTCTGGGGAATTACTGATAACCATACATGGCTAGATGATCGTGCTGAGGAGTACAATGATGGCGTAGGAAAAGATGCACCATTTGTATTTGATCCGAATTACAAAGTAAAACCAGCTTACTGGGCAATAATTGATCATAAATAAAATATTTTTAGGAAGAGAAGCTGTCTTACAACTATAAAGACAGCTTCTCTCTTCTATAACCCGTTTATATATTTCATCCCCTTCATCGGAAATAATCCATTCATTGCCCCTATGCGTTTTGTACCATTTAGACTAAACGCGTAAATTTTTTTTTACTTAAGCTGGTGAAATTATATATTTTCGCCTATATCAATTTACTCTATCTTCTGAAAATTAAGTATTTAGATATAAGTTTACTCTATATTTCCTGTAATTTTTTCAGTATTTATTAACCATTCTTTTGAAGTATTCCACTATTATAAAATGTTCCTTGGAGACTAGTAATCTCTCAAAAAAATTAAAGGATGGATGTATCAAATGAAGTTGCAGAAAAAACTCAAAGGTCATACGATTCTCTCTAGCACCCTTGCCATTAGTCTGTTATCAACCCCGTTTATGACAAGCGTTGTAAATGCAGCCAAACCTACCACTTCTAAGGTTCAATCACAAGTAGAGCTTCGAATTATGGAAACAACAGACATTCATACGAACCTGCTCAACTTCGATTACTACAAAAATGCTGAAGCCCCTAAACTAGGACTAGCTAAAACAGCAACTCTTGTTAAGCAAGCAAGAAAAGAAGTAGATAACTCTGTCCTCGTAGACAACGGTGACCTTATCCAAGGAACCCCTCTTGGCACCTACAAAGCAAAGATTGATCCACTAGAGGACGGCGAGGTACATCCAGCAATTGAAGCAATGAATATAATGGATTATGACATGGCTACACTTGGAAACCATGAGTTCAACTATGGTCTAGACTACCTAGATGAAGTGTATGATGATGCTGAATTTCCTTTTGTAAATGCAAATGTTTATATTGATGATCATGATGATAATCCTTCAAATGATATTAATAAATATAGCCCTTATAAAATTGTTAATAAAAAAGTAAAAGATGAAGATGGAAAAACAAAGGTTATCAAAGTTGGATATATTGGTTTTACTCCCCCACAAATCAACGAGTGGGACAAAGCTCATCTAGATGGTAAAGTCATCACAAAAAATATCATCGAAAGTGCTAAAAAATATGTACCTCAAATGAAGAAAAAAGGTGCAGATGTTGTGATCGCTTTAGCTCACTCTGGTTTTAGTTCAAATGAAGAGAATACAGAAGATGCGGTTTATGCTTTAAGTAAAGTAGATGGAATTGATGCTATTACATTCTCACATACTCATAAAACATTTCCTGCTAAGGATGTTGGCAGCTTAGATGCCCTTTTCAAAGGTGCTGATGGACAACCATTACCTGGAGTAGATAATAATAAAGGCACAATTAATGGTGTTGCTGCTGTTCAAGCAGGATATGGCGGTGGTGCACTTGGAATTATCGACCTTACTCTTCAAAAGATTAAAGGAAAATGGGAGGTTTCTAACTCTCAATCTTCTACTAGATCAATAGAAACAGTTCAACCAGATCAAGAAATTGTCAAGGCTGTCAAGGCTGCACATGAAGACACAATTGACTATGTAAATACACCAATCGGAACAACAACTGATGATATTTACAGCTATTTTGCTCTTGTTCAAGATGATCCTTCTGTTCAAGTCGTAACAAATGCGCAAAAATGGTATGTAGAAAACTACATCTCATTGAACAAGCCTGAATTAAAAGATCTTCCAATTTTATCTGTTGGAGCACCTTTCAAAGCAGGACGTAATGGTGTTGAAGAATATACAGAAATCAAACAAGGTGATTTAACAATCCGCAGTGCGGGTGATTTGTATCTTTATGACAACACATTAAAAGCTGTAAAAGTAACAGGTTCCGTCGTGAAGGAATGGATTGAAATGTCAGCTGGTAAGTTCAATACAATTGACACTTCTAAAACCGAAGCACAAGAATTATTAAATCCTTCTTTCCCAGTGTATAACTTTGATGTGATTGACGGAGTTGAGTATCAAATTGATGTTACAAAGCCTGCTAAATATGACACAAAAGGAAATGTTATTAACCCTGAGTCTAGTCGTGTTGTGAACTTAGAATACAACGGAGAGCCAATTGATCCAGAACAAGAATTTGTTGTTGTTACAAACAATTATCGTGCTGGTGGCGGTGGGAATTTCCCTGGTCTCAAAGGTAGCGAGTTAGTGGTTGATTCTGCTGATGAAAATCGCCAAATTTTAATGGATTATATTTCTGAAGTAAAAGAAGTTACACCAACTGCTGATAATAACTGGTCAATTGCACCAATCTCAGGTGATGTGAATGTTACATTTACGACCTCACCGAAGGCAGAGCAGTACATTACGGAAGCAAGTCCATTCTCTTATACAGGGAAAACGGATGCTAATGGATTTGGAATTTTCACTATTAACTTAAACCAAAACCAAGGAGTAAAAGTTCAGCTTTTAGGATTAAATGACTTACATGGACAATTAGATACCGCTACAAAAGTAGGGACTTCTTTGGCTGGTCAAATGGAATATACAGCTGCTGCTCTAAAAGCAGAAGAAGCAACAAATCCAAACACTTTACTTCTTCATTCTGGTGACATGATTGGTGGAAGCCCACTCATTTCAGCTCTTTTTCAAGATGAACCAACAATTGAAGTTCTAGAAGAAATCGGATTTGATGCTGGAACTTTAGGAAACCATGAGTTTGATGAGGGTATTGATGAGTTAAAACGGATGATGAATGGCGGCAATCACCCAAATGGCACTCCAGACTATGATGGAATGAACTTTCCACTTGTAGCAGCTAATGCTTATGACACAAGAGATGGAAAGCTAATTACTGATCCTTACACAGTATTAGAAACTGGTGGTCAAAAGATTGGTGTCATTGGGGTTGTCACTCAAGAAACACCTTCAATGATCGTGACAAAAGGAAATGAAACTTTACAAATTACAGATGAAGCAGAAGCAATTAATAAATATACTGCAGAATTAAAAGAAAAAGGTATTGAATCAATTGTTGTTTTAGCTCACAATCCTGCTACACAAACTGGTTATACCGATTCCTTTGATGCTAGCAGAATAGCAGAACAAATTGATGATGAAGTAGATGTTATCTTTGCTGCTCATAACCATGTGAAGGTTAATAGAGTTGTAGATAATAAGTTAATTGTACAAGCTTATTCTTATGGTTCTGCTTTCTCAGATGTTGAACTTACTATCGATCCTTTAACAGGAGATGTTACAAGTAAATCAGCAGAAATTAAAACAGTTTTCCAGGATAAATATACTCCAGATGCTGCAGTAACAGCTATCATGGAAAAGTATGCAGCAAAGGTTGCCCCAATCAAAGCACAGGTTGTAGGTGAATCAGTATCTACCCTTGAAAAAGACTACCCTACTGTAACAAATGAGTTCGGTGACAATGGACTTGGTAACCTCATTGCTGATAGCATGAAGGATGCAATGGACGCTGATTTTGCCCTTATGAACGGTGGCGGAGTTCGTTCACCACTTGAAGCTGATGAAATCACATATGGTGATTTATTCGCAGTTCAACCATTTGGTAATGTATTAAATAAAGCTACCCTCAGTGGTGCAGATTTAAGAGTTATTTTAGATGAACAAATTACTGACAGAGGTCTTGATTACCATATTTCAGGCTTTAAATACACTTACACATATGATGATGCTGCTAAAACGGGAAAAGTCCAGGATATTCTTTTGCCTGATGGAACTCCGGTTGATCCAGCAACAGAATATACAGTCGTTGTGAACAACTATATGTATGAAAACATTAAAACTAGCTTTGGAAAACTTTCTTCAAGCATGGAAGTCGGCCCAGTAGATCTTGATGCTACAGTTGAGTACGTTAAGAGTTTACCTTCTCCGATTGACTATAAATCTGAAGGAAGAATTACAAGAGTGAACTAAACTGAAAAGGAGGCGACCTAATTTGTGTCAGCCTCCTTTTATTTTTCTAAAAAATCAATGCAAGAACAAACGTCCAAAGGCACACAAACCCTAGTAACCCAAAGCTATATTTCAATGTCATTTTCGTTAGTTCCGCCTCTTTACCTGTTTCACCTACTGCTGCTGTTGCAATGGCAATAGATTGTGGAGAAACAAGCTTTGCCATTACTCCCCCGGCAGTATTTGCAGATACTAGTAAAGATGGATTTGTTCCAATGATGTTACCTGCTGTTGCTTGAATTGGTGCGAATAATGTATTGTTATTCACCACAGATCCTGTCATGAATACACCAATCCAACCTAATATTGGAGCTAACAATGGGAACACATCCCCTGTTGTGGCTACTGCTTGCCCTAACGCAATTGTTAATCCTCCGTATGTCATTAGCTTCGCAATACCAATAATCGCAGAAATCATAATGATTGGAATTCTAAATTCTAAAATCGTCTTTTTCAACAGTTTAAAGCTATCCATAAACTGAATTTGTTTAGTAGAAGCGACTGTTGTTAATCCTGCTAAAAGAATCGCCGTTCCTGTTGCACCTATTAAATCGATACCTACCCCTATTGAAGACCCAGGAATTATGAATTTCACTGCTGTTCCTGCAAGAAAGCCATCTTCTGCAAATAGCCCTTTAAAAACTGGTAAACTCCAAATAAGTACAAAGATGGTTAGCAAATAAAATGGAGACCAAGCTTTGATTACTTCACTCATAGAATGTTTTTCAACTTCACATTTTTTCCCATTAAGTAAGAATATTTCTTTTGGTTGCCATTTTTTAAGAAATAGCGCCAGTGTACCCATTGCTAATAAAGATGGAATAATATCGGCTAACTCTGGTCCAATCGTTACTGTAATAATTGCCTGTGTTACTGTATAAGTAGCAGATGTGACTAAAATGGCTGGTAGTATTTCTTTAATACCTTTAAAACCATCCAGTAACCAAACTAGCAGGAACGGAATTGTAAAGTTGATAATTGGTAATGTTAAGGCAGTCATCGTTGAAACATCCATTGATGTAACTCCCTCTAGATGAAACGTATCAATGATGCCTACTGGTATCCCGATTGCCCCAAAAGCTCCTGATGCACCATTTGCAATCAAGCATAGCATCGCTGCCTGCAATGGTTTAAATCCTAATGAAACTAAAAGTACAGCACAGATTGCAATTGGTACACCAAAGCCTGCCGCTCCTTCGAGAAATGCGTTGAAGCAAAAGCCAATTAATAATAGATGAATCCGTTGGTCTTGAGAAATGCCTACTATACTTCCTCGTAATATATCAAACTTCCCTGATTCTACTGCTATTTTATATAGCCATACTGCCATCACAATGATGTAACCAATCGGCCATAATCCTACTATTGCCCCTTGAATGACACTTCCGATTGCTTCCCCTAAAGGAAGCTTAAAGATTACTAATACAATTAAAAAGGTTACAACTAAGTTTAATAGAGCTGCATGTATTCCCTTCATTTTGAATACTGTCAAACATAATAGAAATAATATGATTGGTATGGCTGCAACTAATGCTGATATGGCGATATGCTGAAATGGGTCAAACGTTTCAACTAACATGATGATTTCTCCTCTGTGTGGTTTCTAAACTAACCCCAAATAGTAGCTTGAATATCTTTTAGTGTTTGTACTGACTTTGTCAATTTTTCCTGTTCTTGATCATTTAAAGAAAGCTCAACAACTTTCTTTATACCTGTGCGATTGATAACAGATGGTACCCCGATATAAACATCACTGTGTCCATTTTCCCCTTCAAGATAAGCCCCAACTGGTAAAACCACATTCTCGTTCTTTAAAATTGCTCTTGTAATTCTCGCTAATCCCATTGCAATTCCGTAATATGTTGCCCCTTTAGATTCAATGATTTTATAGGCTGCATCACGAACTTGAACGGCAATTTCCTGCTTTCGTTCCTCTGTTAATTTCGGTGCAACCTGTGTACCAGAGATATTTGCAGAGCTCCATACAGGTAACTGAGAATCACCATGTTCACCGATAATATAGCCATGTACACTTGTTGGTGCTGTATCGAATTCTTCTCCTAGTAAATAGCGAAATCTAGCAGAGTCTAACACTGTTCCAGATCCGATTACTCTTTCTTTTGGCAATCCAGAAAATTTCCATGTTGCGTAGGCTAAAATATCAACCGGATTTGTTGCCACTAAGAAATTTCCGTTAAATCCTGATTTCATAATTTGATTTACAATAGATTCAAAGATTTTCACATTTTTACTTACTAGATCTAATCTTGTTTCCCCTGGTTTCTGTGCTGCACCGGCACAAATAACAACAAGTGCTGCATCCTTGCAATCTTCATAAGTACCAAATTTGATGCTCATAGAATTTGGTGCATAAACAATTCCATGATCTAAGTCCATTACGTCACCTTTCGCTTTTTCCTCATTTAAATCTACAAGCACTAAATCATCACTGATTCCTTGATTCATTAACGCATAAGCATAACTTGATCCAACCGCTCCAGTACCAACTAATACAACTTTATTTCCAAGTGTTAAATTCATTTTGTATTCCTCCAATTTATCGTTTTATATTGTGAAGTTTTTCACAAGAGATTATATATTGTTGTGTTGATCATCAACTTGAGATCATTGTAACATCGTAATTTTATAAAGAATGTGAGAAAGATCACATAAGGTATTAAAAAAATTGATCCTAAAATAAACTAGGATACTAATTTGTAGTAGAATGAAATGTAATCCTATTATTTACTTCCCTTAAAAATGCTCAAAAGAGGTGGTCATGATTTGACGATTCAATCAGCTCATTCTTATATAAATCAGTATTTAAAAGAAAACACCATTATATCTGCAAAAGATTTATGCCAACATCTTATTACAAATCATGGTTTTTCAAGTGATGCCTATTCTACAGGTAGACCTAAATTATATGTGGATGTTGTGAAGTATCTTGAAAACTTACAAAAAAATGGGCATCTAGATGCTCTTGAAAAAAACCAAGAGAATTGTAAATACAAGGTCTTAACTGTAGAGATTCCAGATGATTCTCATAAAGAAAGTGATAAGATCGAGGAAAATGACAATAAAAATGATGATTATGAAGATCTGCAAATGACTTTATTTTAAAAAGTGAAGATATGAAATTTAACACTACTTATAATTGATTTATAAAAAAGCAGTAATTTCCCTACAAATGGATAACTACTGCTTTTTTTATGCTTTAATTTAGTTCGTATCTGACAAATGCCACCTGCTTACTGTCTGGAGACCATGAATTTACATTGATCGTACCCTGACCACCAAACAGCTTGATTAACAAACTTGACTCTCCACCTGTACTGGACATGATTCTTAATTCAACATCCTTATTAGGAGGATGGTCCCCAGGTTCCACCTCTCCTTTTTTATAAGCAAGATAAACTACCTTCTCTCCATCAGGAGAAACATGTGGAAACCAATTATTGCTTTCTTCAAATGTTATTCTCGTTTGTTCACTACCATCTGCATTCATACGCCAAATTTGCATCAAACCGGACCGAGTGGAATTAAACCAAATATGCTTTCCATCTGGTGAGTATTCAGGGCCATCATCTAAGCCCGGAAGATCTGTTAGCTGTTTTTCCTCTCCGCCATATGCTGGGATCGTATAAATGTCGTACTGGCCATTTCTTTCTGCACAATAAGCTAATGTCTTTCCATCAGGTGACCAGCCATGAAGATAAGATGGAGCCATTGGCGTTACGAGAGTTGGAATGCCGCCTTTTGCAGGAAGGATGTATATGCGTGATTGATGATCCAGGGCAGTGTGGTGACTGATAGCAATCTGAGATTCATCAGGAGATAAAACATGATCGTTGTTACAGGAGGTTGCAAAGCCTGTTTCTATGAGGCTATTTTCATAGGTATTTAAATCAAAGGAGTAAAGATGACCATCACTGTTATAAATAAGCTTTCCATCACGGGTCCAATTTGGTGCTTCGATTACCTTATGAAAGGACGCTAGTGTCTTCCTTTCACCAGTTTCAATATTGATTATTTCCAGGAAGCTTGTAATATTTTTCCCTTTGGGTAAATCATATTGTTCCTTAGATTGATCCATGTGGTTTCTCCTAACTACTTGAATTTTAGTCCTTATATATCTTATTGAATTAAACGAGTTCCTATAACTGTTCTACTATAAACTTTTTCTCTATAGATTAGTATCAATTGTTACATTCAAATGAGAAAAGGTGATTATACTTTGTTCTAATAATGGAGATAATGGTTAATGGCTAGCTACAGCATATTTTTACAACTAGTTAAAATTTAGGTGAATTAATATACTATTAATTTATAAATACACTTTCAAATAATTTATCATTCTGTTACCCTTGACGTATAATGAATTTTATTTGATAATTTATTTAAAATTAGAGAGATTATAGATAGTATATTTTTATGTTTTCTATCATCTCAAATACATAGGAGGAAAATAATATGTCATTAATTGGTACTGAAGTAAAACCTTTCGCAGCAAAAGCATTCAAAGATGGTGAGTTCATCGATGTAACAAACGAAGATTTAAAAGGTCAATGGAGCATCTTCTGCTTCTATCCAGCAGATTTCACATTCGTATGCCCAACTGAGCTTGAAGACTTACAAAACGAATATGATAATTTAAAAGCACTTGGTGTTGAAGTTTACTCTGTATCTACTGATACTCACTTCACTCACAAAGGTTGGCACGATAGCTCAGAGAAAATCGGTAAAATCAAATATGCGATGATTGGTGATCCATCTCAAGTAATCACTCGTGGATTCGAAGTATTAGATGAAAAAGAAGGTCTTGCTGATCGCGGCACATTCATCATTGATCCAGATGGTGTCATCCAAACTGTTGAAATCAATGCAGGTGGAATTGGTCGTGACGCAAGCACTTTAATTAACAAAGTAAAAGCAGCACAATATGTTCGTAATAACCCAGGCGAAGTTTGCCCAGCAAAATGGCAAGAAGGTTCCGAAACACTTAAGCCAAGCCTTGATCTTGTTGGAAAGCTGTAAGGAGTGCAATAAATGGTACTTGATGCAGAAATTAAAGCACAGTTAGAACAATATCTTCAACTACTTGAAAGTGATATTGTTCTAAAGTTTAGTGCTGGTGATGACAAGGTTTCAAGTGACATGATGGAGCTAGTGAATGAGCTAGCTTCCATGTCATCTAAAATTACTGTTGAAAAAGCTGACTTACCAAGAACGCCAAGCTTTAGCGTGAATCGTGTTGGTGAAGAAACTGGTGTTACATTTGCTGGTATTCCTCTAGGACATGAATTCACTTCTTTAGTGTTGGCTCTTTTACAGGTTAGTGGAAGAGCGCCTAAGGTTGATCAGAGTGTGATTGACCAAATTAAAAGCATTACTGGTGAACACCACTTTGAAACATACGTTAGTCTAAGCTGTCACAACTGTCCTGATGTTGTACAAGCCCTAAATATCATGAGTGTTTTAAATCCTAATATCACTCACACAATGATTGACGGTGCAGTATACAAGGAAGAAGTTGAGCGTAAAAACGTTATGGCTGTTCCTGCTGTTTACCTAAACGCAGAATTCTTAAGCGGTGGTCGTATGACGATTGAAGAGATTCTTGCGAAGATCGGTACAGGCCCTGATGCTTCCGAGTTTGAGAACAAAGAACCTTACGATGTTTTAGTTGTTGGAGGCGGTCCTGCAGGCTCAAGCGCGGCAATCTATGCAGCTCGTAAAGGGATTCGCACAGGTATCGTTGCTGAACGCTTCGGTGGTCAGGTTCTTGATACAATGAGCATCGAGAACTTTATCAGTGTAAAAAGCACAGAAGGTCCTAAGCTTGCTGCAAGCCTTGAAGAGCATGTTAAAGAGTACGGTGTTGATATTATGAATCTTCAACGTGCTAAAAGCATTGAAAAGAAAGACCTTTTCGAGCTTGAGCTTGAAAATGGCGCTGTTCTAAAAAGTAAAAGTGTTATTGTGTCAACAGGTGCTCGCTGGCGTAATGTAGGTGTTCCTGGTGAACAAGAGTTCAAAAACAAAGGTGTAGCATATTGCCCTCACTGTGATGGTCCATTGTTTGAAGGAAAACATGTGGCTGTTATCGGCGGTGGTAACTCAGGTATTGAGGCAGCAATTGACTTAGCAGGTATTGTTCAGCATGTTACCGTACTAGAGTTTAATCCAGAGCTAAAGGCTGATGAAGTGTTACAAAATCGCCTATATAGCCTTCCAAACGTAACAGTACTGAAAAACGTTCAAACAAAAGAAATCACTGGTACAGATAGTGTTAATGGTATTACATATATTGAACGTGATACCAACGAAGAAAAGCACGTTGAATTACAGGGTGTGTTCGTTCAAATCGGTCTTGTTCCAAACACGGACTGGTTAGAAGGAGTCGTTGAGCGCAATCGTATGGGTGAGATTATCGTTAATAAGCACGGAGAAACAACCGTTCCTGGATTGTTTGCTGCTGGGGACTGCACAGATAGTGCGTATAATCAAATTATTATCTCAATGGGATCTGGAGCTACTGCAGCTTTAGGCGCATTTGATTATTTGATTAGAAATTAATTCAAATCGACTTGCATCATATGAATGATGCAAGTCGATTTTTTAGTTTCCATAAAAAACCCTCTCTAACTACAATGGAAGAGAGGGTTTTTGTTATTAACGATAAAAAACTTTATCTACGTTGTACTTTGCCTTAAGTTCATTAATAATATAGGTTTCGTATATTTCTCTATGGACTGGGTCTTCCACCAAACAAACACTAATCTTAGTTACTTCATCTCTATGTAATTTAATAGGAGAGACATTATCTTCGAAATGTTTTTTTATCCTTTGTCTTAGCTTCCTAGCCTTTCCAACAAACAATAATTCTTTTTTATCATTGTAAAACATAAAAATCCCACCTTTATCTCTAGTGATAAGGTGAAAATCAGTAAATCCGTAAATATTACTTAACTCCGGATTCTGCTGTTTGGTAATTGTAACATCGGGTGTTGGAATCGATATTTTGATCACTTACATGACCTCCTTTTCTATATCCTTAAATCCTACCATTAGTTTAACACCATTATTCATTAATTATTAAATCAGATTATTTTACGTTTTCAAAACTAATTAAGTTAATAAAAAAAGACTGCCTTATTTAAAATGTACCCTTTGT
>NZ_NUMC01000110.1:0-10728 GCF_002577655.1 Bacillus sp. AFS040349
CAGATTTTCAGTGGCCTCCACAAAAGTGACCAGTTTTTGATGATTTTTAGCAACCATAGATTGGTATACTAACACCTTACATATTTTCGTTTAAACCCTATTCTTCCTTTATCAATTTCCTTTTGAATAGTATCAAATGCATTCACAACACTGCTTTTTTTATTGTCGCGCTTTATTTCAACTGATCCAACAGACTTTGCGGTTTCAACTGCTTTTTCATGTAGCGGCAAATAAGAAATCCCGACAGTGTAAATAAAATTACTCATGGAAGACTTCGTACGAGTAGGAGAATCATGGATTGTTTTTTCCACTTGATGAAGCATATTTACAATCTTATCTGAGCTAAATTCAGAGTCAGGACGATTTCCTAAGAGCCAGCAGTAACAGCTCCAGCCTGCTGACATTCTAAGTTCTTCCCCGCTTGCAATCCATTTATCAGCAACTTCTTGGGCAAGATCCGTTTCAGCTAGTGTAACGGCAACCACATAATCAGATAGCATATAAAAATAGGCGTCTTTTATCCATCGTTCAAAATCATCCGCAGTCATTGTCATGGGATCGGCAATAACACCTGCAAAATACATGGCATCATAGTTCCCTGTAGCATATAACTGCTTCGCTAAAGGCTGATTTTTCTTTATTTTTTTAGCGAGCGGTTTCATTTTACCTGTAGGCACACCAAAAAGAGGTTCTTTCGCCCCATTACCTATGTAAGTTTTTTTAGTTCGTTCCGTTCCGAGCGCTTCTAGCTTCTGCAAAACCGTTTCTAAATCCATTGTTCCACCCTTCCTATTGTAAAATGAAATAATAATAACTTTAGACGACTCTTAATTCAGTTTCTTTTTTCTAAAAGAAACTCCACCTTTATAGATTCACCAACATTTACTTCTTTTCCTACATAATAAAGCTGACATCTTTAAAGATTATCATCCGTTTTAAAGTTATCAAAACAAAAAATGATTCCTTTCACATTTTTTGGTAATCACGATCCATTGTTCAGTTTCACTAATTTCCTAATCATTATACAACTTTCAATTATTATGAGAAACATAGGGACAGGTTTATTGTCCCACTCAATTTACAAAGAATAACGTAGCTGTTATCACTGGCGCAGGTTCCGGATTGGGGGGTGCAGCTGCGTTTCGTTTAGTAAGTGAAGGTGCAAATGTATGTTTATTAGATGTGAATGTAGAACATGTAAATAAGGTAAAGAAACAAATTGATGAAGCTGGTGGCAAGGCCCTAGCAAAAAAATGTGATATTAACTCATCAGAAGATATAAAAGAAGGAATGATGGCGGCGCACGATCATTGGGGTTATATGGATATTTTATTTGCCAATGCAGGTATAGCTGGAGAACTCGCTCCAATTGAGACGATGAATGAGGATGACTGGGACCGCACAATCAACACTAATCTAAAAGGTACTTTTCTTACCGTGAAACATGCGATTCCTTATATGAAAGAAAATGGTGGTAGCATCATTATTACAAGCTCTGTAAGCGGAAGTCGTGTTTTCTCTCAAGCTGGGTTTACCGCTTATAGAGTACGTCAAAAGCAGGACAACTTGCTTTTATGAAAATGGCTGCCTTAGAGCTTGCATCTTATAAAATACGAGTTAACGCGATTTGTCCAGGTGCAATTGAAACAAACATCCAAAAATCGATTCACCACTTCCCTGATGTAAAAGAAGTGGAAATTCCTATTATTTATCCTGAAGGAAATCAACCACTTGAACATGGTCCAGGGAAATCGGAACAAGTTGCTAACCTAGTGACGTTTTTGGCCTCTGAGTTATCTTCACATATTACAGGAAAGTAACGGGGACAGGTTCAGTATCCCACTCCCCATTTTTCTAGTGAGATTCTGTTTGACTGGGACAGAAAACCTGTCCCTTTGTCCCACTTATGCTTGTGAAGTTAAAGGGTGCTTTAGTTCTTTAGGGAGATTTATTTCTTTTTCGCAACGAATATATAAGACTTCACTTCCGTTAAATGTCTTTGTATTTGTATGTAAACCATCAACAGTGAAATGGTAGTAAACGTTCTCTGTAGATTTCAGTGAGATACATTTTACGATTTTTAATAGGTCAACTACCTTTTGGCTAATCACATCATAAATATGCAGTTCATTTTCTTCTTCTACTATTTTAAAAATAACTATTACCTGTTCTTCTTCTAAATAATAAATATCATTTGGAAATGCATTTAGGCAGTAGAATAATAGCAGTTCTTCCGTGTTCATTGCTGCAAATTCATTTGAAATAGGCAATCGATTTTTAGCAAATTGATAGATAAATTGGAGGTCTTTAAAAGTATTTCCATTTAACTTTGTTAATCCAGTAGCATTAACATCAGTACGATGTGAATCAACGATGTTAGAGATAAATTGTGTTTCCTCTATTCTTTTAAACCCAAATTTCGGATAAAAGTCCAATACTGAATGATTTGCAAATAAATACATGATATCATATGAATATTCATATTTTTCCAATACCTTGTTCATTAATTTTTTCGAAAGTCCTTTATTGCGATAATCAGGATGAGTCATAACCGTCCCTATCTGAATGCCTCGCTTTGTTTCTCCATTTATTAGAATGTTCATGAGATTAACTGAAACATTAGCAATCACCTTATTTCCATCAGTATATGAAAATGGAATATACTTTTCTGTCCAAAACCCATTTGCATACCAACTTTCAAAAGTAATACCGAAAATGCTGTTTGCTAATTCATTGAAGCTGTGTCTCAAGTCATCTTTATCCTTGTAATCACAAATAAATTCTAAAGTATCCATTTACAATTTCTCCCCATCAACCTCTATTTTCCTTCCCCTTTTTGCTCCATAACATTGTAAAGTTTTTTTACAAGATCCCTAAATTGCTTTACTTCCTCTAGGGAAAATTCTGAATAATATTTCTCAATAAGATAGCTGTCTACTCTATTATAGTTTTCAAATAAAAGATCCGCTTCACTATCAAGAGTTACAAAAACCTCTCTCCTATTGTTGATATTTACTTCCCTCTTTAAATAGTTTTCTTTTTCAAGTCTCCCAATAAGTTGACTAACTGAACTTAATGATAATCCGGTTTGTTGACTGATTTCATTAATAGTTATGTTTTCACCATTTCGAACTGTTTGTAAAATTAATAGCTGTTTTTGTGTAATTTCATGATTAAATAAGGAGTTAAATTCCATGACCATTTTTGAATTCACCTTAGAGAGAAATTCAAATGCTTCTCTTACAAACATTTCACGTTCCATTGCAATAAGATACCCCCACAACACTTTATGTATATAAACTATTTATAAACGTAAAATATATTTGTGTCAATATGTATGTATCATGAGGACTTCCACTTACTTACGTTAATAAAAAATAAGAGCTCTGCCTACGTTCAGACAAAGCTCTTTTACAACACATTACCAATAATATGGAACAAAAGGATATGGTGGGTAATATAACGGTCGAGGTGCTAACAAGGCTCCCGCTGCTAAACCAGTCAAGAACGGAAATCCAAACCCAAATCCAAATGGTCCTCCGAAACCGAAACCTGGTCTTCCAAATCCAAATCCAAACGGTCGACCAAACCCAAATCCGGGTCTTCCAAATCCAAAACCAGGTCTTCCAAACCCAAATCCAAATCTCTCATCTGTTCGATATAACTGGTCATTGCCTGCATAGTAATTTGTCATCATGTTCATTATCCTCCATTTCTTCTACCGTCCTTACACGCAAGTAAACGATTGAATTTGCCTTAAGCTTATTCCGAAAAATACCCATCTAAAGCCGGTCCAGCGGTACCCTGAAATGGATTGTTGACCAATAAAGATTGGATAAAACCAAAATTGTTGATTACCGCTTAGCCATACATAAGTAAATCTAAACAAACATCTTCTAATACTACCTGGATCCACCGCAAATGCTTGTGCTTGCTGTGTTTGTTGAGGTACAAAAGATGGCGGTGGTGATGTTGGTGGTCCTGCTTGTGCTCCTTGACCAGGTGGTGATGTTGGTGCTCCTCCTGGTGTTCCTAAACCTGGTGGTGACATTGGTGCCCCTCCGGGTGTTCCTTGCCCCGGAGTTGTGAAAGGAGGAGGTGAACTAGGAAAACCTGGCATAAATTGTCTTGCATCATAAGTAGTATATGGATAATCACTTACTTGATAGAGCCTATTACATGAACAATCATCCTGTTCATACATCCCCTGCCAATATAGCTGCTCTTGAGTTGGATACAAAAAGATCACTCCTAGATATTTTTCTCAATTTCATCCTATTCATTGGACATTCGTCTATAAACTTGTACTTGGAAAATTGTGTGAATACCTAGAAACTAGAATCTTTTTTAGAAATAAGCCACACTTACTTCTACCTCGATACATGATGAAGCAGACCCTCACATCGCTAGATTTCATGGGCATATACACAGTCCAATCCATCATTTTTCACATAACAATAAACGAATGACATATCTAACTTTTATACTTTAATGTAAGGAGTGTAACAATGCCTTCTTTTAACCCAGAAAAGCTATTCGTTGATGTAATCCCTCCTGCTACTTCTTTTAAGCCAATCGATGGAAGAAAATATACACTTACTCACTCTGACCTTACTGGTGAATTATTTTTGGATGTTGGTTATATTTTCAACGAAAAGATAATTAACCCGAAGATGCGGGATGAAGTTTTAGCAGAATGGAGAATATCAAAGCAAAACCAACTAAACTTAATAGGAAAAGCTTATGTAGATGGCGGAGAATTCAGTAAAGAAATAGCAGAAGTTCGATTTAACATCTTCAAGAAAGAAATGAATACAGCTTTAAAAGGAATCATTTATGGTGATCTTTCCTTTTTTGTAAACTATCCTACCTTACTTGATGCACCAATATTTATTTACTTTGAATCAAATTACCCGGAATATCGGCAGATTCTTTATTACGGGAATCCCAGAATCTATTTAAATAAAATCCAATCAATTAAACACGATCATAGGTTAAACTTTCAATTTTAAATGACAGGAGGACTGAACGTGATCAATTTTTACTCATTTCACGGAACTATTACAATGATTAGTGACTTTATAACAGGTCAAACTGGTGAAGAAGGTTGTTATAAATTAATTACAATACAAGATGATCTTGGTTCCATCGCAAATTTCGTTGTTTCACCCTCTACTTACATTGTTGATTATGTCATCTTGAATATAGGAGACAGAGTAACCGGTTATTATGATGGAAACGCACCAGTACCTTTTATTTACCCTCCACAATATCGTGCACTTGTTATGGTAAAAGAAACTCCTTATCAGCAAGTGAAAGTAGACTATTTTAATAGTGAGTTTGAAAGTCGTGATGGACAATTAAAACTAAATCTATCTCCGTATACACAAATCCTATTACCGAACGGGCAACCTTTTTCAAAAAACCCTGGAAACCGAAATCTAATTGTAATCTATGGACCTGCTACAAAAAGTATCCCGGCTCAGACATCACCTTATAGGATAGTCGTTTGGTGTTAATCTACTAAAAAAGCAATAAAAAGAACGATGCTCTCCCCGCTCAAATATTAAACATCAATAATTTATTATTTTAACCTTCAATCTCCAATATAAGATGTTAATAATAAAAATGGATAGAATAGAAATAGAATCAACGCTATTTTTTGGCAATAGTATTTTTCTTCGTTATCGGTTTTTGTGGAGTTTGATATGGTATTTAAAACAAAATTGTATGTTGGTTAAAAGTGGGACAGTTCACCTGTCCCTTTTTCACTTTATATGTTGACATGGTGTTGGTGCTACTTATTTTCCATAAAAAGGCTTTTTTGAACTGACCTTTTACAGTAAATAACATTTTTCTCTAAGTGCAGTCATACTATATATCAATTACCTTATCGGAGGATGATCTATGTCCCTTTTGCCTATCGTTGTTTCTTCCATTTGTACAAGCATTGGAGCTCTCCCAGTTTTGTTTATTAAAAACCTTTCACACAAAGGAAAAGATGTGACATTAGCTTTTACGGCTGGGATCATGGTTGCCGCTTCATCATATGGGTTAATTCCATCTGCTATAAAGCTCTCAGATATTACGACTTTAGTGATTGGTATCTTAATAGGTACCTTTGTTCTTACTTTAATAGAAAGTGTAATTCCACACACTGATTTAGATCACTCTAAACATCCCGTAGGACAAGCTCATGTGTTATTATTTATGATCGCTATGTCGATTCATAATTTTCCTGAAGGGCTATCTGTTGGAATATCTAATGTAAGTAGTAATCTTGAGGTAGGATCTTTAGTTGCCTTTGCAATAGGATTACAAAACATTCCTGAAGGTTTTTTAGTGACTTTATTCTTGGTTACACAGGGAATAAATCGGCTGAAGGCTATTTTGTTTTCTGCTGTGACCGGATTAATAGAGTTATTTGCGGGGATGTTCGGCTATTTATTTGGTGAATTCTTTCAACCTGTTGTCCCATATGGATTAGCGTTTGCAGCAGGTTCTATGCTATTTGTAGTTTACAAGGAATTAATTCCGGAAAGTCATGGAGATGGTAATGAAAGAGCGTCAACTATTACCTTTATTCTTGGATTTATTACGATGATTTGTTTGACTGAATTTTTCAGGTAGGTTCAAATAAGTTTTACTATACAAATAGAATTTAAGCAAAAGGAAAGAGCATCCTTAGTACAAGGAATGCTCTTATTTGAATTTATATTATCACAGGTTTCAAATAGCATCCTACTAGATCCAACTTTCTTTAAAATCCTCAATATATGTACGTATATTTGTAGGCTTTTTTCCTGTTACTAAAATTTTAATAGTTGCTCTTTCCCTCACTTTGCTATTTCTTTTTTATCATCATATTATTCAGATACGGAAAACTTACACATTTTATTAGGTTAATTTAGAGAGTTACCTTCTTTTGAGGGGATTTTCTGCATACGTTAATATTAATGACGTGGTGCAAGTAACATCACGGAAACTCCTATTAAACATATCCCCGCACCAACCCAATCATAGACATCTGGTGTTTTTTTATCAATTCCCCACCCCCATAGGACAGATAGAAAAATAAACACACCTCCATATGCTGCATACACTCTTCCGAATGATGGGAAGGATTGAAAGGTTGCAATAACACCGTATAAAGCCAGAGCTAGTCCTCCACCTAATCCCCAGTAAAAGGGCTTACCCTCTCTTAACCACAACCAGATTAAATACCCTCCACCAATTTCAGCAATTCCTGCTAGGATAAACAGCAATATTGCACTAATCATTTTTAACACTCCTTACTAATTCTTAAATTATTTATATAGCTCTTACCTAAAATTCAAAAAATAAAAAGCACCTTCCACAAGAAATGTGCTTTTCTTAGCTTACCACTATTTGACTTTATAACGGCAAACAGCTATAAAATAATAATGTTAGCCGCTCCAATCTGTTTCACATTCGTTTTCTTAATCTCTTGAAAAAAGCTTTAATTAATAAGCACTAATGGAGGTCTACCCTTTCATGCTCATAATAGACAAAAATCAAAAGAGAAGTAGTTTACCAGATCATATTCTAGAAGGTTTGGATCTTAATATGGGGATGTATTCAGTTAAACACTATATTGCCCTTGTCACACTTTTAATGCTTGATGTGCCAATTTGTTTTAATTTACTATTAACAACATTTAAATACCCCGTATTTTTGTATCCAGCTCTTGTAATTCTAGGTGCAATACATATTTGGGCGATTCGACTACTCATAAAAAAATATAAACAGACGCAAATTGAATGTCTTCTCTACTTTGGCTTTTTAGGTTTCATTGGATCTTTTATCAATTTTTTCTTAATGATGGTTTCACATTTTTCCATCGGTATCACATCACCGCTTTATTTTGTTTTTATGATATTTTTCTATTTTTTCTCCATTTATCTATTTAGTATGAGAGAGCATAAAAAATACTCTTCGCTAAAATTTCGTAAAGTTAGATTTCCTTACTGGCAGGATTATGTTTCTATGTTTACCCCAGGTGTTGTTTTCGCTCTTTTTGTTCTTTTATCAGGGCCATATCCGCTTTTCCCACTAGGTATACTGTCTCTGTTTTTTTGCTGGACATTTGCTTACTTTTTTACTTTCTTTATGGCGAAAAGCTTTTATCGATATGTTTTTATTAAACGAAATATCTATCATGTTAGATTTGAAGATAAAGAGTTGAATCGTAAGTATCGAGTGCAGAGGCAAATGGAACTAGAAGAAAAGACAGTTAAATGATGCTCATCCTTTCTATATAATAAAAATGGGACAGTTCACCTGTCCCTACGTCCCACTTACCCATTCAATCGTACTTGCAAGAATTCTAATAAAGTCTTCATGTACCAGCCCTTCTTCGTTATGAGCAGGTGTAAGACAGCATACTCGACCTTCACCATAATGATGAGACCAGCCTGCAATTGAGTTGCCATCTACTGATTGTGATTTTAAAAAGACATTTGTATTCTCTTCGTCTACTTTTACAAAATAATGTTCATCTAGGATTTCAAATGACACAGGACCAAACAAATCATTTCCTTCTAAACTAGTATATTTTACTTGAGCATGTTTAACAGGATGATATTCAAAATGTCCTTTTAACATTTTCGTATAGCTACTTTCAATGGAATAAGAAGCAAGTCCTGAATGCCAGGCTAACCATCCGACTCCCTGGTTAACATATTGAGCAATGGCTTCTGCTACATCTTCTGTCATCCATGTTTCAACGTTTTCGTCGGTTGGATTGAGTCGATCTTCCTTAAATAAAATCACCGCGTCTGGTTTTTTTGACAATTCTTCTTGTATCTGACTCGTTTGAATGATCTTACATTCTATATTTTCTTCTTTATTTAGTAATGTTAACGCCTTATTTAAGGCAGAGATACTCCATTCCTTAGGGTGATAGTAATCACCTAAAAGTGCAACAATTCTTTTCATACGAATCCCTCCTATAAAATCCCTATCATTTTTTAACCCCCAAACAGTGTTTGAGGGTCAATTTTTTATTGTGGCATTGCCTCTCCTTTAATGGTAATAAAAGAAGAGTTATGAATGATTTTCGTTTTTCTTTCAATAATATCCATAATACCATGTGCCGATTCCTCCGGTGTACCTGGAGCCTTATCTCCACCCATATCTGTTTTGATCCAGCCAGGATGAACCGCATACACAGAAACCTCGTCATCTTTTAAATAATTTCTAAGCTGCTCGGAAAACATGTTTAATGCGCTTTTTGAAAGGGCATAAGGATAATCCCCACCATAAGCATTTTGAAAACTTCCCGCTTCAGATGAAATGTTAATCACGGTTGAATCTGACTCTTTGTAGAGAAGCGGTAAGAAGTACTTAACCACACGCATCGGTCCAAAAAGGTTTATATTGAAGGTTTGCTCCACCTTTTCAATATCAATTTCTTCAATTGTTTTTGAACGCTCATCTAAAATTCCTGCATTGTTGATGATCACATCGAGCGAGATGTTATCTGCTTTGAACTTTTCCGCTGCTGCTTGACAGGTTGATTCCTCCGCAACATCAAGTTGAAGGATCTCGATTTTATTTGGGAAAAGAGAGCTTAGATGGCTGAGGGCATCACTTTGTTTCTGCGGATTTCTTACACCAGCAAAAACAGTGTGTCCCCTCTTTACCGCTTCTGTTGTAAGTGCCAGACCTAACCCACGGTTAGCACCTGTGATGAATAATTTCATAAAAGCCTCCTTATACTGGTTTTCTTCCTAATTCTTGCAGTCCCAACATGACACCAAGCTGTGGAACCGAGTCGAAGAAGCAATAACGACCAACTCCATATTCTCCTTTATGTACTAAAGGAACACCCTTATCTTCTACAAAATTTATGTGTTCTTCAAATCCATTAACCGTAAACGTAATAAATTGAACACCTTGCCCATGTTTTTGCTTAAACTCTGTATAAGGACTTACTTCGTCAAGTGGCTCTAAAAGCTCGACTGTAACAGGACCCATTTGAAGATTTGCCAATTTTACACGTGCTGGAACATGTTCCCCCCGAAACACGGTGTAAGTTTCACCTGTTGGGTCAGGACTATATTCCTCAGGTGGTAGCATAATCTTGGGCATTTCAACACCAAATAATTTGGAAAAGTTTTTTGCAGCAGCATGAATATCATCAACGACTAAGCCAATTTTCATCAGATTGTTGTTTTCTATTTTATTCAAGATCTCTTCCTCCTATTTATCATTTTCAAGAAGCTCGAGCATAATCTTTAAATCCTTGAACGTGTCCATATACGCATAGCGCCCACCTGTATATTCCCCTTTTTGTACAAGAGGCATATTTTTTCCTTCCATTACCGCTACTTTTTCTTTCATTCCATCAATCACAAACGCAATATGATGTGGTCCTTCTCCATGTTCATTCAGGTGATTTCTCCACGTGCTCGGATGATGATCTGGTTCTATTAATTCTAACTGAAGTGATCCCATATCAAAAAATGCCAGCTTTGAACGTGCTTCAGAAGTTGCTCCTTCGAATTCTGTTTGAGCCTTATCAACTGAATCGGTCCAATTCCATTGCGGCTTTTCAACTCCAAAGAAATCCGCATAAGCCTGTGAAACCGTTTCTATATCATGAACTAAAATACCAATTTGAGCGATTACATTTGTACCTAACACACCATTTTGAGATTGAGTTTGATTTGGCATACTTTTTCCTCTCCCTCTATAAATGTTGAT
>NZ_NUMC01000111.1:0-34767 GCF_002577655.1 Bacillus sp. AFS040349
CATTTTCAGGACTCTACCCCTTAAGGATGTATCTCCGGATTATTTTGCAAGCATCAGCGGGATGCTTCATAACCTCTCATATATAAAAGATAAATTAATAAATCATTATATTTCCACAGAAGTGAATAGTAGCATATATAAAGTACGGGACATTCTCCATGATGATAGATTAACATGGGCAAATAAAGGGTTATTAGCTTTGATGGTATTCAATAACTTGGATAACAAAGAATTGGCTTTTTTATCTTCGCGAGACAGAAAGAATAAAGTTGATAAACTGTTTGAAGAGATTTCAACATATGAACCACTATCCGTATATGACGATATTGACTGTGATTGTAATTTTAACAATGAAATTATCAATCAGGATCAGTATGCATTACATGGTTCAATAAATTTTCTTCTTCATGATAACAAGACCTCTTATAATGCAAAGGGCATTTTGTTGTTCATGTTGCTGCACAGGTACAGATATGTTGAATATGTCGATCTTTTAGAATATGCAAATGACACATATAATTCAACTAAGCTAGGTTTAGCTGAACTTGAAAAGTTGAACTATATAAAAGAGGAAAACCTCAATGTTTATCGTATTTTAACTGAATTTTACAAAAGAACAAAAAAAGAGATGTATATCGAAAAACTAAATTTCGCTGAGATAATTAATGAAAACATGAATGTTATAGCTACTATTAAAGAAAAGGGATTTGTTTTTAACGAGAGTAAACTCAAATCGTTACTGGAGTGGTTAAAAGTACCATGTGAAGAAGGTGGATTTGATATTGATAATTACCAAAGCGAAGGAGGGGTACAATTGCTGGATAAAAATGTACTCTTAGATTATGTATTACATGACGAAACAATTAGTTTTGTTGCTAAAGGAATATTTAGTTTTTTATTGACTCATAAGGCAGGAGACGATGAAGAACCTACCAAATACGTATTAAGGCAGTATTCGTGTGAATCAACGAAGGAAATAAATGAAGCATTAGATGAGCTATTAAAAAGAAATTATATTATTTCTTCAGGAATTGGTGAGTATGAAGTTAATTTAGAAAGCATTAATAGAACCATTAATAAAATGGAGGAATTTTTAACAAGGGATTTGTAAAAGAAAATTGAGTTAAGTATATAAAGTCTAATTTATTGGCAATAATCAAGCCTATGGAGGTGATATGTATGAATCAGGATAGTCGAGCTTCAGAAGATAGCGATTGGGTGATCAAGTTCCTTAACTTACCCCACCCAGATCAAATCGATTTTCTCTTTCGCCATTCCCTGGATGAAAAAGCGAGAAGAGAAATCGAAAAGAAAACATTTGGTGAATAATACCTAATAATAAAAAGAGGGATAACTATCTCTCTTTTTATTATTGAAATATAAAAGAGATTTCATACTCTTAATTTCAAAAAAGAGATATCTTTTTTAAGAACTATTTAGTTGTTGCTACCTGTTAACATAGAAAAAACATCTTATTGACTATCATTTTTAAATTTTGGACACAATAAGATATTAGATAAATATTCCAAGATTATCTCTAACAATATAAATACTAGTAAATTCTGTTTTGAATAGTAGAGGGTTTCAAATCGCAGAAACACTCAGACACTTAATAACGTAAAGGAAGCTGGTGTTTTTACACTATTTTAAGAAGGAGGTTTGTATCCAATGTTTATTTTTGATCATATTGACAGGATTGTTAACGAAGTAATAAAAGGTAATTCTAATTGGGAAGTCGAAATGCTAGAAACTCTCTTTGACACCCATCCTCTGGGAAATGACTTTTTTGAATACTATGAAGAGCTATGCTTTCTATTAAACAATGGAATTATCACATGTGAAGTTGACTACTATAAAGAGATTGAAGATCCAGAAAAAAAGGATGAAATGTACACTATATACAGTATTTGTACGGATACAAGAGGTAGCGGAGGTACTCTAATTTGGTATGCGTGGAATTGGCTTTTAGAAAAAGGAGCATCGGATACAAAGTTTGCCCGTTATGGAGCAAATCTCCATACAGAAAGTCTTAATATTAGTATAAAGGTTGGTAGCGGTAGACCTAGAAGAATCTTAGAAGATATTTTGCCGAATGGTACAACCTATGTTCATTATCCTTACGGAACAAATAATAATGAGTGTTTTTCTTTTAAGCCAACTGAAGCTTTTTTTGAATGGAACGAAAAAAAGAAACTGAAAAGGCTAGAAGAAATGAAGAAATTAGCAACAAATTTTTTTATAGACTAAAGTATGAGGGGAATTAACCCTCAATTTCCTTTTGTAAACTACTGTTCACATAATACCAATTTAGTAAACTTTCTTGGTCGTGAGAGAGGGTATATAGGTTTCCTTTTTCATTCCCAATATTTAAACTACGTGTAAAATACCTATTTTACGTATACTTTAATTGTGATATAATTAACTAAATATACAAATAATTACTAAGGATGAAATAATATGTTTTATAAAAACCTAAACGTTTTTGGTATTATTACCTTTGAGCCTGATCATTACAAAAAAATCAATAAATTAGTAAAAGAGTCAAGAGCCTACGTTTCATATATTGATTCTAAAAAAGATACTGGTACAATTAACAGACGCTATGAAAATTACGTTGTTCTTAAACAAGCTGCCTATACTTATAATGCTCCCCAAAGAAATAAAGATCCTAATATGAATAAAATTTTTTCTACCATAATGCCTAAAAGTGTAACACAGGAGCAAATTAATACATTCTTAAAAGAACATGGAATGAATCAAGACTATGAATATGATTACTCAATTGTACATAAGGATGAAGGATCTTATGTTGCAACACATAATGTAATACCGATTGAACACAGTGTATTTAATACTGTACTAGACTTAGATGACAACTTTGAAAAAATAAATAGAAAATACCTTAATGAAGAATTTCTATTTAAAAATTATCAAAGGTTTACTTTACTACCCTTTCTGGCCAAATACAAAGATAATTATGTTAAGCCCATAGTTATAGCAAATGTATACGATATTGGAATAATAACTATTCAAATATCAATTGGGTTTAATAATGGCCATAAAGTTGAAATTCCAAATGAAGAACCTAACTCAATAATATTAGATGATTTAGAGTTTTACCGAATAAAGAAAAACTACAGTTCAAGAGACTTCTGGATAAGAGATAAGATTGGGAAAGGCACAATGTATGATATTCTCAATTATTATACAAAACAACTAAAAGCTATCTGTGAAAGTTATGAATTAAATAAGCACTCAGAAAAACAAATCGCTTGGGTATTTGGTGACTTTGCACCCAATAAAAGATCTGAACATGAAGATTTTGTTAGTCAAAATAAAAAACTTTTTATATCTCATTTAATAAATGCCCCAAAACAATTTGTAGAAAGAATGACAGATGATGATATCAGTCAGTTACTAGATGATTCACGAATTCAAAAATTAAAGAGTATGCACTTCTACTGTTCTGAGGTCATATCTTTACTTAGTTTTTCTTATTCAGCCTTCCATGAAGATGCTGTGCATAATTTGCAAGATGCTGAAAAAGACTTAAAAAGACAAGGTGTATATAATGATATGTTAATAGAAGAATATAAAGAATCCTCTCTATTCTCAATGTATGAATTCTTGAGGATTTATGAATTAACATTTATTAAAAGATTTTACGCAAAAAAATTACTTAATAAAATGTCCAATAATATGATTAAGTCATTAAAGGAATATAATTCTATTCGACACGAATTTAATTCTCTAAAGGTGAACTATGATGAACAACTTCTTTTTAAATCATACGGTAGTCCGATGATTTTATATGGAAAGTTGTTGGAAAAATCAGGGACGGATAGGCTTGTAGATAAAGTTGAAAAGCTTTTTACTAATGCACGAGAAGATGTTAATAGTTCTAGGGAATTTGCTATTAAGCAATCAGAAACTTATATCTTAATTATGACATCCCTTCTCACAATATTACTAGGATATAGAGGTATAAAATTTATAGTTGATGATATTTTAGTTAATTTACCGGGAGTAGGTACATACTTTGCTATGCATCCCCTAAGATGGACTATTTCTTTTTGGATTATTTTATTTATAAGTATGATTACCTTAAACGTACTTAGAATTAAAGCGATACGGTCATAAGATATTAATTTGTATTGGAGGTATAACTTTGGACGTAAAATATTGTAGTGAATGCAGAGAATACCACAATGTCTTTGAATTTTTAGATACATGGAATATTTATCAAATATGTGGAACCAAAAGAGGTTTTGAATCTAATATTACTAAGTGCCCAAACTGTGGTACTATCATCTCCCCTGGTACATATATAATCGTTGATATAAATATATTTTTAGAACAGTCAAGTAAAAAAATTGCTGAGTTTTTATCAGAAAATTGGATTGGGGAATGCCAACATTGTAACGATGACATTATTCCCTATACCCAAAGACATGGAGATCCTTTTAGCTTAGAAACAGTATTTGATTTGGTAGAAGGCAATGATTTTCCTTCTGATATTAAGGAAATTGTATATAAAAATATGTTTTGTTCAAATTGCCATAGTGAATTAGAGGACGACCAGCCCTATGTTACATCAGAAGATGTAGACAGTTGGTATCGAGATAACATAGATATAATTGTTAATACATTTGATATTACTAAAAATGATGGTCATAATTTTATAAAATATCTTCTGGAATTCCCAATGCTAGGACTTACTCACCCAGTTGGTAAGAAAATATTTGCACTAATTAAGAACGGTGAGATTCCTGGAATTATAAAACTAGAAGCCGGACAAAGATTGTTGCGTGGTAGAAAAAGAAAAAATCTTGAAAGAATTGCTCCTTATATCCCAGAGGAGTTATGGAATCCTCCTGCAGGTATACCCGGACAAGGTCGTTTTAATCCACCCGGGATATCATCATTATACCTTGCATGTGATATGGAAGTAATAATTAAAGAGTTGCACCTCGTTGAGGAAGATGAATCTATTGATGTAGCTGAATTTTTAACACTTAAAGAATTATTATTATGGGATACAAGGGAATTAGATATCAATATTTTTAGTTCAATTCCCTCAATGAATAGTAACTTTATTCTAAAATCAGAGTACGTTTTTCCTAACTTTATTTCTCAATGTCTTATGGCAAATAATTTTAAAGGGATAATATATAACTCTACATGTAGCAACGGTTTCAATTACTGTCTGTTCAATTTTAAAAAAGACAGGGATATTATAATTACAAAGGTTCTCCCTTTTAGTAGCTTTAAAAATAACCTTAATATTCCTAGTAATACAGCTAGTGACCCAACTCTCATTTTCTAGGAATATAAAATAAAATTAACAAAGGTAAACTTCGTTTAAAAATTGAATTTTACACGAAATTCGACATAATTCGACAATGTAGAAAGGTTGTGCTTTATTGGCTAATACTAGACAACACCAAAAACACAAAGAAAAATATAAAGCATTATATTCTCAAATGCCGGAATATGTTAAGGATTATGTTTTTGCTATGGAGGATAACAAACGATCTCCCTCTACCCTATTAAATTATTTATCAGATTATCGGCACTTTTTTAATTGGTTAATAGAAGAAGAAATTTCAAAAGCTAAAAACATTAAAGACATTCAGCATGAAGTTTTAGCTACCCTTCCCTTAGATTCTGCAAAAGCATACTTTAGAAAAGTCGAAGAAGAAGAATATAATGTATCCAAGCATGAAAAGAAAACTCGTTCAAAAGCTATCATTAACAGAAAAAAATCAGCTTTAAGATCCCTGTTTAAATACCTTACTACTCAATATGAAGGTAAAGATGGAGAACCTTTATTTCACCGTAATGTAATGCAAAAAATACCTGTCATAAAAGAAAAAGAATCATTAAATGCACGAAGTAATAAGATGGCCAATACCATCTTTCAAGATGATACAGATATTGATTTTCTGTATTATGTTAAAAATGAGTATGAGAAAGAACTCTCTGAACGTCAATTGTCATATTTTTTGAGAGATAAAGAAAGAGATTACGCTATTCTCTCCCTTCTTCTTGGCAGCGGTATTCGTGTAAATGAGATTGCTGAACTTAGAATTAGAGACCTTAATTTTGAAAAAAACACGATATCTGTTATAAGGAAAGGTGATAAGAAAGATATTGTGACTGTTTTTGCAGAAGTCATGGAGGACATAGAGGCATACTTACAAATAAGAAATGAGCGATATAAAGGTACTAACGCAGAGCATGAATACTTATTTCTTTCCAAATATAATAAAGCCTTCTCCCCTGCTACTGTAAGGACAATTCAGGATTTAGTAAGAAAATATACTAAAGCTTTTAATAAAGGGAAACGCAGCATGTCCCCCCATAAATTACGACATACCTATGCGACGAATTTGATGGATGAAACTAAAGACCTCTCCCTTGTTATGGAGCAACTTGGACATACATCTGAAACTACAGCCTTATTATATGTTCACACTAGTCAAGAAAAGGCTCGTAAAGCTGCTGAGGCATTATCGGAACGAAGGAAAAGATTAAAAGACTCAGACTGAAATTCAACCAAAGGAGGATATTTCAATGCCTAAATACTACGATGCTTTTGAGGTTAAATACTTCAGAGAAAAGAAAGAAAATGAGTGGTTTTGGTCAAATTTATTGAGTCCAGATTACAAAGGTTCGGTTAAGACGAAAGATGAGTTTGATAAGCAGTTACAGGAAGGAAATCGTAATGTGGTTAGGGAAGAAAAACAAGATATTATTCCTACATACATGTATCATCATGATCTTAAGTACTCTTCCCTTCTACTCAAATTTAAAGAAAATAAATTTGAGGTTTATATAGTATCTATACTTGCTGTCTTTCTCTTGTTCAATATCTTTATGATCATTAAAGCTATAAACACAGGGACAATTGAAAATACATCGACCAGGCAATTATCTGCTATTGATATAGCAACTGGTGTTATTATGACTATGGGCTTAGTTTTCGGTGGTATTAATATTGCTATAAAGGGATTTACTCCAATTAAGCTTGTTACAATGCTAACTGCTTTTGTTGGCAGCGTTATTATTTTTTATCGAGCAGAAATAGCAAATACAATATATCCATATGTTAAGGAATATCCATATTTACTGTTTATATGTGCATTGTCTTTATTTTGTGTGTTGTATTTAAACATCTATTCTAAGAAATCGTATAAAAGTAAATAATATTATGATCAGATAAACAAAGGTGGAATACATTTGGAAACTAAATCAGCTCATAATTACATAAATGAATACTTAGAGATAAACCCTGGAGTTTCTGCAACTGAACTCTGCCAGCACCTTATAACAAATCATGGTTTTTCTAAGGATGCCTATTCAACCGGTAGACCAAAGTTATATGTTGATGTTGTAAAATACTTAGAAAAGTTACATAGGAACGGTTATTTAGAAGCTATTATAAGAGATCAGGAAGATTGCAAGTATGAAGTTTTATCTGCTGTTATTCCTGAAGAGAAAAAAGAGTATGTTGAAACAGAGAAAGAACATGATGAATTTGACAAACAAAAGGATCTACAAATGACTTTGTTTTAATAATAAAAACCACTTCGCATACAAAGTATGAAGTGGTTTTTTTATTATTAAACTTTTTTATTTAGCTTTTAACACATGTGTGTTAAGGTAATTTTATCCTTGCTGTGATCTTTCAATATCAAAAAGCTTCTCCCTCATTAACATTGGAGATTTAAAAATATGGTGTTGCGGGAACTTATTAGATAAAATCTTACTAGCTTCTTCAATATCTACTACCCTCACTCGCTTTCCTTTGGGTGCTTCAAACCGCAAGCTTTTACAATTGTCAACCAAATTTTCAGCAACTTTTACATATTCTTCTCCTACACAAACTTTTATTAGAGCCTTTACTTCAGGTGTGGTAATTGATGCTACCTTATTATTTTTAAAAGTCAACATATTAATTCCTCCATTCTGTAGCTACTTCTTCTTCATATTAGTCTGCGCCATACCTCTTGTAAACCCTTGTCACACAAGGGAAAATTGAACTCTTAATCGATGATTTAGTGAGGATTTACTGAGTTGATATAAAAAGGTAGGAGTTTGTTTTAACATGGGTTGAGGAGGAAATCAATGTTACAAAATTGTTACAACATTACATAAATATTAAGTTTATTAAAGCGTATACACGAAAGAAGCCAAACAAATTTTTGCTTGGCTTAATATCACTTCACTATGAGATTATAAATTGTTAAGTTAGGATTTTACATAAAATTCCAACTCTTTCAATAAAGATCCAGCAGCTTCGGGACTTATATTTATTTTCCCATTTAGTAATGATAGATTTTGATTTGATATTTTCCCTGTAAGTAAACATTCCTTCTCGGGTTGATATGCTCTTAAAACAATCTTATCGTCATCAACATAAATAGCCAGCGGATCACCTTCTTCTATTTGCATGCCTCTTCTAACTTCTTTAGGAATAACGATTCTCCCTAATTGATCTGTTTTTCTAACAATTCCTGTTGATCTCATTAATATCTTCTCCTTTATTTAGAATTAACTATTAACCGTAACATAAGAAATGATAGTAGAATGCTTAATCGCCTCCACCGCCGCCTCCATCTCCCCCACCTGAGTCTCCACCACCATCATAGCCAGAATCAGATGAAGACCAAAACCAAGAACCACTTCCGTTATCTGAACTTGCTTTTGCCCTGTTATTTATTCGTCGCTTACGAATTTCCTCTTGCCTTTGTTCAGGAGTCATTGTTTGAAATCTAATAAACCTAAATATTCTTCTTATTATAAAAAAGATAATGCGTATAATATTGAATCCTATATAACTTATAAAGACTACGCCTAAGACCATCCCTATTATGTATCCTATTGTTTCCACTATTTATCATCTCCCACAAGACAAACAAGATTTTACATAATATCCATTATTTATATGGTATCTTACAAGTTATACAATTTCTAGGTTTATATTTTCCTATATTTAAAGCTTTGAAGCATATGAATTCAATTCTTTACTCATTTTTTCAATATCATCAATATATTTTGAAATATCTTCAGTTGAAATAGCTTGTTCTTTCCCCACCGCTACAACCTTTTCAATAGAAGAAGCCATTTCCTGCATAGATTTCTGAATATCCTTTAAAGTTTCTCTTATCTTTTCAGCTGAGGAACTCGTCTCATTCGATAACTTACGTATTTCTTTTGCAACTACATCAAAACCTTTCCCCATTTCCCCAGCACGAGCTGCTTCAATTGATGCGTTCAGTCCTAATAAGTTACATTGATCCGCTATTTTCTTGATAAATGTGATTACTCCATCAGTTTTTTTCATTTCTTCTGTAGCATGTACGGATTGATCAAGTAAGCCTTGGCTTATACTCGATAGACCTTCTGCTCCCTTTTCAACATCGTTAACTCTCTTATTAGTAGATTCAATGGATAATACAATTTGATCAGAAATTTTTCGTAATTCTTGTTCATTCTGTTCCTGTAATTGAATTGCAATTGCTCCTATTACTTCCCCTCGATGAACGATAGGATGTGCCAGTCCAGTAAAAGAAATGCCAAAGAACTTTTCTGGTACTTCCTCTTTAATAAATTTGTTATTATTAATACAATCGGCTAATGGTTCACGAGGATTAATTCTGGTTCCTTTTCTCACACCCAAATCTATTTTGCGACTTGGGAAGTATTCAAGCCATTCTTTAGTATTGGCAATTCCAATAGCTATGTCCGGCAGCATGTTAGAAACAATCTTTAATGAGGTAATATAAGAATGTAAAACCTCTATATCTTCCAATTGTTTATTCTTCTCTTCGTAATTTGTTGTATTTATCATTCGTATCTCTCCTATTATTTCGGCTATATTATCGTTCATAGATAAAATCAATTGCTTATATGAGAAGGTTTTTTACTACTAAAATATTGACCATCCATAACGGAATACTGATTGACTTAGCAACGATAAGTCCTTTAAAAAAAGTTACCTTCATGTTCCATCTATTTTCACCCTTATCCATTAAATTTTAATAATCTTTTATTTTTTTATTAATGATGTTATATTTGATTTAAAACATATGAATATTCTATTTACTTTACTTCTAATCTATAAAACTTACTTAAGGACAATAATCCTTACCGCTTTTTTTCTACCCCATTGTATCGCCTCAGCCTTGCTATGCATAAGTACGTCGATGATATGGCCTTTTATGGCACCTCCGGTATCACCAGCGACGGCTAACCCATAACCATCTACCCAAACTTTCGCTCCTAGTGGGATAACATTAGGATCAACCGCTATTAATTTAAGTGTTGGATCAGTTTTGATGTTATAACCTAACTTGGTTATAAAATTGTTATGATACGTTTCTTCCCAGGAATAAGCGGTAGATTCCACGTACATCTCAATGCCCTTAACTGTCCCGTCATTAGGAATCCTAAATTCTTCTTCTCTTTGGTATTGAGCGATAGTTTGAGCCCTTAATTTAGCTTCTTCCTGCTCACGCTTTATTTGCTCCTGTACCTCAACTATTCTTTCCTTAATTTGCACTTTTTCTTCTTCAGCGATTGTTATTTCGTTTTCCAGTGTCGCAAAGTGAGATTGCATTTGAATTATCATTTCTTGCTTTTTATTTAATTGAACGTTCAGTTCACCTTGCTTCGTAACAAGTTCTTCATGATATACCTTTAAGTCTGTTTCTTGCTCAGTGATAATTTCCTTTTCTCTTTCTATTTGTTCAAGGTCCTCCTGTTGTGATTTCAGGATTTCATTATCTGCATTTAAAAGTATGCTAACAGCTGTCAGACGATGAACTAGGTCACTTATTCCCTCAGAATTTATGATAGTATCTACTACTACATTGAATTGATCGCTTTCCTGTAAGGCAATGAAACGTTCTTTTAAGAGATCTTGTCTTATGCCAGTTTTTCTCTGTAATTCAATAATCTCTCTCATTTTTTGTTCAATAACGTCTCTTATTTCATTTATTCTATTTGTTATTCGTTGTATATCTTCACTGTTCACCTTAATATCGGTTTCCAAAGCCTGTAGATCATCTAATAGTAACGACGTATTCTCTTTCACTTCTTCTTTCTTCGCTTCTTTATCTTTAATGGCTTGCTCTGTCTCAATCAATTGCTGCTCCAACCCTTGAGTAGAAGTTTCTGCACGTACTGTTATGGTATGGGCTGTTATTAATATTGGTAATAGACTAAGAGCAACGATAGACCTGGTATTCATAACCATATCTCCTTTTCGTTTCAATATGTTGAGAAAACAAAAAAAGATGCACCCTAAAAAGCGGTATAAAACCACGATTTTAGGGTGCATCCCTTTTGATATGTATACTTTTGACTAGGATATCTTTTTAGAAGAATAAAATATTGTATTTAAATAGTACCAATTCACCTCAAAAAATTCAAGAATATAACTATTTTAACTTAAAGATGTTCTTTGCATACAAAACATGACTTGATACCAGAACGTAAGTTCGTTATAATTTCTATATAAATCCGGAAATATGGTGATATAAATGATAAAAGACCTAAAAGACAGGCAGATAAAGAAGTTTATATGGGCACCTTTCTTCATGTCTGAACACAAGGAATTATTAAAAAAAGTGGATATTGATCTACAAAAAGTAGAGAAACCACTATTAGATGAATATAAAATAGCCGATATAAACGATGTTATTGTAGTGAGTATTCAAGACCAAGTAGAGATCAAAATAGAAATATGGAAAGATGGATTTATAGAAACTGTGGCACCAGTTGTTGTGACTAAGATAGATCCTATCCTAAGAAAAATGTATATCAAGCATCAGAATTACGCATATTTCATATTCTTTGATTCATTAGTAGATGCAACAATATTATAAGAGTGTATTATGGCTAAATTAGGCTCATACTAGCGTTAAAGGAGTTGGTGGTATGTTTATATCTCCCACAATTACTTGAACGTATAGATGAGCCTTTTGATTCCAATGAGTGGATATGGGAATTGAAGCTAGATGGTCATAGGGCGATTTACAGCCAAATAGACCAGAAAAGTACGATTTACACACGAAACGGTAACCCTGTAACCGCTAGATACCCAGAACTTGTTCCGCTTCCTACAACAAAGGATATTTGTTTAGATGGTGAAATCATTGTTATGGATAATGGAGTACCTAATTTCGAGAAACTTATGGAGAGGTTCTCTTGTAAGAACGAGCTGAAAATATCGTATTTAATGAAAGAGATACCAGCTACTTTTGTTGTTTTTGACATTCTTATGCTTAACGGTGATTCATTAGTAAATCTCCCTTTAATAAAAAGGAAAGAAATACTTCAAAATGAGTTATCTGATACTGAACATATTGTGAAAATACAATTTGTGGAGGGACAAGGTGAAGCGTTATTTCAAGCCATAAAAGAGCAAGGTTTGGAAGGAGCCATAGGTAAGAGGAAAAATAGTATTTATCATGTAGATAAAAGGACAAGCGATTGGCTCAAAGTTTTGAATTATACATACCGGGATGACATTTGGATCACAGGATATCGTAGAGGAGAATTTGGGTTATTAGCATCCATTAAAGATGAAGGACGAATGAGGCCTGCTGGTGTCATTGAGCATGGAAGTATTGATTTAAGGAGACAATTTTACAACCTTGCCAGGAATTATGCAAAAAAGGAAACTGATGAATTTATCTATATTCAGCCATTTGTTAGAGTAAAGGTAAAATTTCTTCATTGGACTTCCAGTGGTTTCATGAGAATTCCTGTCCTTTTAGGAATAATAACGGAGAAATAATGCGGAAGAAAAAGATCCAACTTCAAAGGAAATTGGATCTTCTTTTATGCCTGAATTTCTGTAGTAAGAATATGGCTATCACTGTTAATACTCTCAATTGATACACTACTAATACATGGAAGGTTATTGAACAGCAATTGAATATCTTTTGATGTTTCATTGGTTACAAATATGACTGATATAACATCATCTTCATTGAATATCTCCATCTTAATATCATCAACTAGCGGCATCGTGTGTACAATTTCGCCTATTGATTCCAACATGGTAAAAATTAAAAGTACACTTACTTTTTTGGTTGTGGATTCTTTATCTATATGCAAATTTATTTGATATGAAGAAGACCCTTGACTGATTGCATTTATTATAATGTTCTTGTGTGAGTGATTAAGTTCTATCATACTGGTTATTGATTCCTTTGTTATTGTGTAAATAATAACACTTCCCTGCAAGTTTCATATTTATTTCCACTAGTGATAGTGATTTCGTAGTGGGTATATAGTAATGTTACTAGAAATTCTCTATTGATTCAATCATTTGCTTAATATATACAAAGGAGTGGTGAAAATGAATAAAAAGGAAACCGATAATAAAGTGAATGTAAATGGATTGGATGATATGGATAAGGCAATCCCAAGTGGAAAGTATATTCTTCCTAGTGGAAAACCACCTAATATAAAGTTGCGTGATATGTACAAATACTGTGCAGAGATAGGAAAAGAACCAAGTGAATTAACGAATGAGGAAATGCAACGGTTTTTTTATTAATTAAGCATTATTTAAGGCGCATATCCATTAATAAAATGACTTGATAACTTTATGTATTATAAACATAAAACGGTATACGAGCCTTTAAAATGCCTTGTAGAGTGTGCTTTTCAATTCACAAATGCGAGTCTATTCCTAAGGTAATTCTCAAATACCTTCCAATCCGATATATCTTCTTTTTTCATGGAACACAAGTAATCAATTGCATCATCTATTGAAGTGAAATCATTTGGATGTTTATTTGGATCCTTTAACAAAATAAAAAAAGGGTAGTCTGTACGATCATCACATTCTTTGTTATTGTCATCACAGGACTTGCACCCCTTGATAACTTCTTTAATTTTTTTAGCCCCATTCTTTTGACAAAAAATAACTGTCCCATATTCAATATGATCTGGGACGTTGATAGAGACCTTTTCTCCCTTTTCCCTTGTTTTCTCATTGTAAGGCTTATATGCTGTTTCATGTTGGTGTATTTTTAACTTATTCAATCGGTTTTCTCTTGCATTTTCCCAACCCTGTTTTTCATACCCTAGATCGATTTTTAATTCTAGAATCATTTGAATAGTGTTGTCCTTCATGATCAAAATGTCAGGCGTAATACGGTTGTTTTGACCTGGGAAAATAATAGGATAATCTACTAATATACGATATTCTTCGCTTAATTGTGTGCTTAATAGCAATGCTAATTGATTTTCATATACACTTGAGTTCGAGACGATTGTTCCCCTTACAACCCGTTGAGGATTATCTAGAACAAGAATCTTTTCATATTTCCTATCCACATATGCTTTAAACACCTCTATAAATACATTCTTCATAGTTTCTTCAAAGGTTACCAAATGAGACTCTCCTATTCTTTATTCATAGTCTATTAATCCTTCTCCTTTATAGAACAATATTCCTTTTCGATATCGAGTTTATTGGTAAAAATAACTAAAACCATTGACTATATCTAATAAAAAATATATAATTAGTGTAATAAGTGGTATATTTGTTACAAGGAAGGTGAACATAATGAATACTGTATTACATTTAGCGGATTCAGCTTTACAATATTATAGAGGTAAACAAACAGGTTTATGGGGATTGGTAGGAATCGCACTTGCTCTTGTAGTATTTCGATTTTGGGATAGTATTGCTCCTATTTTTGAATTTTTAGGGATTGTATCTCTCATGGATAAGTTGGGGCTTATACACGAAAGCTCTGGTGTTTTGACAGCGTACAGAATTTTTTGGGCGTTTATTGCGTTTTACTTTTTACTTGTTATTGTGGGACTTATCCTTTTAGGTATTGTTTCCTTATTAGCGATTATTTCACAGAATCAAGTAGGTAAGGTATTATTTAAAATTGCCGTATATTTGATGTTATTCCCTATCTTTACCATAGCTAGCTTAAATAGTCTCTATTTATACTCAAAGGATAAAAAAGAACAAAAAAGAGATCCAGAACTATACGCTGAACGGCAACGTTTAGCTAAAAATCATGAAGTTATTGAAATAATTAGACTTTCAGGTGTTGAGGAAGAACGTAAAAGAAAACAAGACGAACGTGATATTGATGATTGGGAATTAACATTTGACAAAAAAGGTTTCCCTATCTTTACTCCCCCTGAAGTTGATGTTGAAGATAACGAAATCTCGTTTGAGGATGCTTTTAATCGATTAAACCGCTTGCCAACTAAAAAAGACTATTTCTTTCTTATTGGAGTTACTCATGAAAGAGACATCTACATGCTATTCCCAAGACCATTTAAAGCTAATGGTGTGGGGCATGAAGGAAAGGTATTTTGTGAGAAGTTAGATATAAAAAAATTTGATGAAAGATTTGATAAGCCAGTAAGTATTTTTAACGTTCCTAAAGAAATGATAGTAAAAAATGCAGATAGAACGAATACAAGAAACCTTAACGAACTATATTGCAAGGACTGGAGCGAGTTCGAATTACTTTTTGATCCAAATAGAAGTAAGGATTTATTAAAGAAATTTGAAAGTTATACAACTAACTCTATTTATGGGATTTATGTTGATTATATCTTAGATGAATATTTCAACCGCAAGAATTTCATAATTGAAGAATTAAAAAAGGAAATGAATAAAGAACGCTTTGATTCTTTACTAGCTGAAGTTCAAACTTATGATGCAGGAAATGAAGATGTTGTTAAAATAATCTGGGAAGAAGAAAAGCTGCAATGGAAACCTTTTTAAAGGATGGTTGATTAATTGTCAATGGAATATAACAAAGAAAGTTTACTAAAAGTGTTAGAAAAACATGCTAACCATTTAACAACCGCTAGAGGGTGGACTGATTATGTAAAAGAACAAGATCAAATCCTACCCTCTTCAGGAACTTTAATCAATCATTTTGGTTCATGGAATGATGTTAAAGAGGCTTTAAATATTAAAGGTGGTTTTTATAAGGAAAGAGTGTATGATAAAGAAACTTTATTAACAATAGCGGGGGAACATGCTGAATATTTCACCACTAAATCAAAGTGGAATAAGTATGCCAAAGAAGAGGGATTACCTTCAACCTCTACCTATATAAAAATGTTTGAATCTTGGAATAAGGTTAAAGAAGAATTAGAATTAAAGCCGACTGATGAACAAGCTGGATCACAAGGATATACTAAAGAAGAGATTGAACAGGTACTACAGGTACATGGGAAAAATATAGTTACCAGAAAACAATGGGATGAATATGCTCACGAGCATGAGCTCCCGACTTATAAGACGTTAAAAAAACATTTTACTTGGGAAGAAATACTTTCTTACTCAAACGTCAAAAAGAAGAAAACAAGACAAGAGTTACTAGATATAGCAAAGAAACACTATGAAGTTTTTGCTAGTGCGAGTATGAATATATGGAATGAGTATGCTATTAAGCATTCGCTACCATCTGCACACTTTTATTTCAAAGAGTTTGGTTCATGGAAAAAAGCAAAAGTTGCTGTTATAAAAGCGAGGGACAATTATGCCAATTAAGAATACAAATAATGATAATGATAATTTCCATTTTTTAAAAGAAATGCACAACGTAGAACTAAAAAATAAAGCTCACATGTATTTTCAACGTACAATGATGTATGCCTGTGTAACATTTTGCTTACTATTAACGATAAACGCATTTATTAAATTCTTTAAATATCGTGAAATAAGCGCCTATGTATTAGCTGTACCTTCACTTCTTACACTATTTGGTATATTCCTTGTATGGATTTATAATAAATTGAGAGCACAGGCTGAGAAGGAAATTGAAAATAGAAACCTAAATTAAGTAAAAAGCATAACAGTAGGTGTTATGCTTTTTTAATTTAGTTTGTAGACTGAATTCGTTTAATAACATCTAATTGAACTTGATTCGGTGTAAATTCCTCTAATAAATCAATAGATGTTTGAGTTTTAATACCCTGTCCAGAAGTATGTCTTAATTCCCCAACAAGTGCTTTTTCGGGTAATGTTCTGATTGTATATATGTCCCATCGTGTAGAGATAGACTTAGGGATTTTTAAATGGATTTTCAGACCAACTTCTTGTAATAGTTCAGATACTTTATCGATATGTAGGCTCATATTCTACCACCTCCCACCTACCATTATTTGTTATAATATTCTTAAAATCAAATCTATAAAGCACTATTTTAAAAAAGAGTATTATCGACAATCTTAGGTACAAAAGTATTGCTAATATGCGGAATTTGAAGGGGTTTGAACCTTATAGGGATAAGGAATCAGATTTTCACTGTTAGGGTTACTTAGTCAAAAAAATAGAAAAGCACCACTGTGTAATAACAGTGATGCTTTCTAGGTTGTATCTAACGAAATGAATGGCTATTGGTTAAATTATTTATATCATGAAAATAATTTAACCTCAATAGATAACATCAAAAACAAGTCGGGAATTAATCTTTTTTATAATCTGCATTATGAGACATATTAACACGAGATCCTATCCCCCTTCCTCCATTTCTGATTATTATTTTATTCTCGTCTTCTTTTCTAGTATCAATCATGTTCATAAAACTCATTCCTTTGCCTATTGTTCCCTATAATATATACGTTACTATTATCTACTGTTTTCATAAAATCTACTCCTATAATATTTATTTAACTTTGCTTTCAATTTCTTCAATGATATCCCAAACAGAACTTGTAATATAATAGGTTGGGTTATCTTTTGTATTATATAAATCAATCGTCAACGGAACAGTCTTTTCATCGCTATAAATGAGCTTTACTTTAACCGTAAGATCTCCACTAAATGATAAGTTTGGTTCCGCATATTCAACATCCTCTAACAAACCGTTTCTATTAATTTTCTTTATAAGGTAAAGTTCAGCATCTTCCCCAATAATTTCATTATCCGCATGATCTTGTACCTTAACTAAATCTTTAAAAAACTGTTCAGCATCAAAATTCTGACTAAATAATAAGGGTTTTTCGTAATACACCGTACTAAACGTATATCGGACAACATCTAAAGGTGTATTAATTTCGATTGGTTGAAAACCTTCAGACTCTTCTACCATGGCTTTTCCCTCTGTTTTAATGTCAATGCTCTCTTTCATAGGTTGATAGTATTTAAGGGAAAATAAGCCTCCTATAACAAGACAAACAACTACTATTATGGTTATTTTCATTCTTAATGACATAACTATCCCTCCTTAAAAAAAGGGAAAGTATCTCACTTCCCCTTCAATTAATTTATTATTCTTTTAACACGACCATTAAATGTTTTTTTCCAATAACCTGTTGTCATATCAGCAATTGCAACACCGGTACTTGATTGTGCTCCAATAAATTTTCCATCGCCCACATAAATTCCAACATGGCCATCTATCTTATAGGTATCGAAAAATACAATGTCTCCTGGTTTCATTTCACTTACAGAAACCGCCGTTCCTTTATGTTTAAGGGTTTCGGTACTTGTTCCTGTTAACGGACCTAAATTCACCCCCACTTGATTAAAAGCCCAGTGTACGAAACTAGAGCAGTCAAAACGTCCTCTTGCTATGTCTGATTGATTTCTTCCTCCACCAAAGACATAAACAGAGTTTCCGATCCATTTGTTACCTACTTCTACTACAGGTACATTACTTCCATCACCATATACCGCTTCACTTTTGATCGCTTCTGCAGTTGCCATTACTTTATCGACATACCAACCTTTATGATTGTAATTGTATATAGCCCCACGTGGATTACTAGCAAAACCACTTGCGGATAAATAATTTGCTGCACTAAAAACTGCGTCGGTTACATTAAAGGGATCTGCCTTACCGTCCGAGTCTCCGTCTACACCATATCCGTTTCCAGATTTAATGACTGAGAGGCTCGTAATATCTAATGATATACTGACTCGTCCGTCACCTACATCGTACTTCCATCCAACCCAATGGTGATAGGTAAGTCTTTGATGTTATCTCCAACTTTTCCCCCACCCCAAACCGAGCAAGCGACTTTCACCGCACTCGGCTTTCCATCGAGTAAATTCCCGACTAAATCCCTTCGCTCCACAAGCATTACCTTGTTTCATCACTACTACGGATTCTCTGCCACTTTCTAAAGATCACTGAACACTCTTATTCTCCATTCAGAAAGCTTCCCACGTTCCAATTCTTTTATCCCTTCATTTGTATCCCTTAGATGCTCACTTTACGTTGTGCCTACTTACTATTCGAGACTGACTCTAAACTGAACAGATCTAATAAGTACCAGCTACCACAACACTTATTAGCGAATATAATAATTATTCATTCGGCTATAGGTTAGTAATCTATATAAATAGCTATTTAACAACGCTTCAACCATGAGTTTCTTTCGTCATCATAGGAAACTTTTAAAGATGCCCGCACTACAAAGAGTTACGACTTCACCTAGCTTCGCACCCATATTCAAGAGTGAATAAACGCACGTAGGAGATTAGCATAGGGTATTAAGAGTCTTTTACCCTAGCAAGGACTTTCACCTTACTTATCAAAGAATCAGTTAGAATAACCATATATTCCTCCCATTTCATCCAATAGACTTATAGGGAAACGTGGCGCGCGGTAGCAGGTAGAAACTGCATGTGACCAATTGCACCCGCTGACGATACCATTGTTGGGTGTGTTCCAAAGCCCGTTTCAACACTATGTACAGCAGCTAAAAAATACCAAGGAACTCCATATTTTGCTTCTGCCGCTCGATATATATCCATATATTGTGCAGGGACACCCGCACCAGGGGTTATAATACCGTCATAGATTGGATAGAAGAAATTACCACCGCCAAAGCTACCATTTAACCAGTCAGTGTAGTGTATATCTTTTCCAGTGAAAAGATAGTTTACTTCAACTAGCTTTTTATCATCTAGCTTTAAATCATAAGAGTTTAATACTTGATCAAGCATTGAATAATCCTGTGTTGTTGTTTCGGTTGTATTAAATTTTTGGTGTCTTGTTTGAGTTTTCGTTACAACTGCAACTTGTCTTTCGACAGTTTCTAATTCTACTATTCCCTCAGAAGCACCATCTTCAATTTTCGGAACTTTCTCTTGAACAGTTTTTTGAGAAACAGTTTCAGTTTCTACCCATTCCGTTTCATAAGGTTCATAGTCAAATAGAGTATTTCCTTCCCAAAAGTCAACGTTTGTTAGTTTGGTTACATAGTTATCGGTTCTAGTAACTTCACTCCATGCACCACATGAACCATCTTCACATACTTGCGTTTTGGTTTCTGTCCATTCATTGAATTCGTTGAATGAAAATGTTGGTTTCAGAGATTCAGTCATTGTACGTATAACTTCTTTTACTTCTTCCTTATCTTTTTTTGTCATTGTATCTAGCTGAATAACAGATGCTATCAATTCATTCGGCACTCGATATTTCTTCTGAAGGGGATCACTCATATCTACTGTTTTATCGGCTTGTTCCACAATGTACTCGTAAATCTCTTTTTCTTCCCCCTCAACTCCATCTCCAGTACCTAATATAAATGCTGATACCATAGATACAACAACGACTATTATCAATACAGCAAAACCAATTAAAATGGTAGGTAGCCCCACAAATCCTAAAAGGGAAAGTAATAGTTTTATTAAAACTGCCCCAGCTTTAAGTACTGCTTTAAGCGCTAATTTCCCAACTTTAGCGGCAATCTTTTTCCCTATTTTTTTCCCTTTCTTCTTTAATTGATCTTTTGCTATGAGCTTAACAATATTTTCTTGTTCATCTTTATTACTTTGATTGTTTTGAGAAAAATTAGGGAGGCCCACTTACATCCCCCCTATTGAACGATGTCTACTAGGTTCAAATTCTCTCCTTCTTTGATTTCGCTTGTTTGGTCTTGGTGGAAGGAGATCACTAGGATCAAGTGTTGTTAGGTAATCAGGTCTGCTGTTTTCAGTAACACTTTCTTTAACAATACGTTTGTTTCGTACTGAACAGTTAACTTGAACAGTTTCTTCTCGACCTAAACGAGCATCACCCGCACCATATGGAGAAATTCTCATTTCTCTTCCTTGATTATCTGTTCCTACCATATAACTTCTTTCTTTAGTAACAACCATTCTAATATTCTTCGTCTGATCAATTACTTGATCTGCAGTAAAGTTTCCGCTATCGACTTGTTGATTAAAAGCTTGAATTTCTTGAACGACTCTAGGAGTTTTACTTGTATTATTGTTTGCTAATAACCTAGAAGGATTTACGTTAATTCTTCTATTCGTTTCAATTTTTCCACCAGAACTATCAAACTGATATGGATTGGAATCTTGCATAAGTACACCATCTTGAACTGTTAGGTCTTGGAATACAGATTGACCTTTCTTTAATGCACTGTCTCCTGTACCTAATCTCGATACAACCCTTGTTTGACCAGTAACATCACGAACTTGCACATAGGATTGGTTATTGGTTGTTACAAGTTGAACAGCGCCTTTTGCGATTTCCATTTGTCCATTTCCTAGGTCTACTTTTTGTGCAATATGTTGAATATCAGATACTTCGGCAATTTGTTGATTTACTGCATTATTGTAAGGGTTAATTTTCATTGCAGTTCTTGAACCAGACTGATATCCTCTAACCCCACCAACAATACCAGAGGAATATGATATAGCGTTTCTAAATCCTGCCTGTTTACCGATTGCATTTTCAGGAATATGTTGTTGGTCCATTGCAACCTTAGCTTGAGTTTGAGCGCCAACAACACTACTAACAATTGGATTGCCTATTTTAGTGATTATATTTCCACTTGGTTCTACTAGACCTTGCTTAAAGCCTAAAGAAGCTCCTTGCACACCAGCCATAGCAACCTTTCCGAGTTTCGTATCTTTAGCAAAAGTACCGATTTCTTTTAATCCTGTTGTTGCGAAGACCCCAGACACCACTCCTGAACCGAGAGCGGCAGCACCTCTAACAGCAGTATTTTGTATAACACCTTTATCTAACGGAATATGTACAGGCATTTGCTCCGTTACATCTTTAAGGTTTTGTTGGAAGTTTCCACCGTCTTGTTGAGTTTTCATTGTTGCTAACTGTGAAGCAAGATAAGGTGTATTAACATCTTTTCCGCTATAGAGTTGTTGTGGTTTCACATTCCTAATAGCATCTTTTGCTTGTTGTAAGTACATTCTTTGACCGCCAGATTGTTCCTCAAAAGCTATATCAATCTCTTGGCTAGTCGCATTTGGATTATTATTTAAGAAATTAGTTTTGAAATCAGCTTTATCGTTAGCAAGAGCTTTTTCGGCAATAGCCTTAGCATATTCTTCTTTATTAACAAATGCTTGCCCCATATTAATACCATTACTCATTTTTTCAGCTGTTCCATTTGCCATTGCAGAGAATTGAGCTCTTTTTCCATCAACAACATTTTCCCAGGCTTGTTGTTTAGCGGCATGGCGTTTTACAATCTCTTCATCTGACATATCTTGTGTAACCGGATGCTGAGCGTCATAATCTTTATCAAATTGTGCTTTGTTATTCTTCGCCCAAGCATTCGTTAATTTATCGGTTGTTGCATTAGCTAATGATTCAGCTGTAGCATAGGAACCATCATTCTTTCGAATATTCGCAACTGTTTCACGAGCCTTGGCTAGATACTCCCCATGTTTTTGGCTCTTTTCTTTATTCCACATGCCTTCAATTGCTTGTTCATGAGCATCAGGGAATTTTTCTTTCATGTTCTTCATAAAATCTTCTTTGTTAGCACTTGCCCAACTTTCGAATTCTGGACTTGCTAACTCATTCGCTAGTTTTTCATCTGCTAGAGCGTCAGCGTTCCTTGTATTGTTAAAACCATCTTTAAATCCTTTACCACCATTAGCCAAACGATTACCCGCTAGTTGTAATCCTGCCATTCCAGTTCTTCCTGCTATACCGCCTGCAACTCCACCTGCAACAAAGCCCATTGTAGAACCCATAATACTTCCACTTGGTCCCATAACAGAACCGGCTACTGCACCAGCCATACCGAATGTGGCTTTCCCCATTTTGCTAGTTATTTCTCCTGCTTTTAACATTTTTTCAGACAGACTTGTTGTTCCAGAATCTGTTCCCGTATTTGAACCTACTGTTGATTTTGTATCTTCATCATTAGTAGAACCATCTTTTTGGGAACCATTTTTCACTCCATCATAAGCACCTTTTAAAGCACCCATAACCGATTTGTCTCCAACAGCACCTTTTATACTCCCGTACATACCTGCAAGAGCAGACATTCCGAACATAGCACCGGCCTTTGATAGGTTGCTGTGCATTTGCCCGCCTAAACCAAATAGAGAACGAATTGCTTCAGCAGTAGGAATGAAGATAATATATAAAATTACTGATTCTAATCCTGTAGTTGTGACTGACATAAGAGAGACCATCCAAAACAATGCAGCATGCACTGACTGAACAAAAACGGTTCCTATTAACTCTTTAAGCCAACCTACAGTTATTCCTTTTGTTTGGGGAATTAAGTAAAGCATTAACATGACGGGCCCTATTATGAGTAACATCATTAGTGTTAGCTTTCTCATCATGTAATAAAAATTCCCCCAAATAAGCAAACCCAATAAACAAAGGTTAATGATTATCAATCCTAAAATATCGTCGCCCGGCTCTAATTTATATGCCATTTCAGCTAATGAATCTTCCTTAACAGATGCAAATAATTCTACAATCGTGTAGTTCAACCCAAATATTAAGGTGTACAAATTTGAGAGATTCCAAAAGAGAATGGCCACAATAGCTAGATCTTTAAAGAACTCAATGACATATGTTCGATTAGAGGGATTGATACCAGCTGATGATATTTTCATTCCTGCCATTATAATAGCAATGAGAAAACCAGTCACAGCAATTATGACGAAAGCATTCATACCAGGTTGGTATATATTCTGCATTTCTTCTAATGTAAATGTTCCAAAGGCTAAATGATCTTCTCCATCTTTCCCATAGATCAATGATGGAAATGTTTTTAAATCAGCAAAAGGTTTCACTATCCATTCATAAATATCTGGAAAGAGACCTTTGAATAAATCGGCTATCTTATCATCTATTCCATATAACACGCCTTACCCCCCCTTACCTCTGATTAGCAGTATTTTTTCTTCTCTTAAGCAATTCTTCTAATACCGCTTGGTTAGATTCGATAAAGGTTAATTCGTCTTCACTTGGATTAGTCTGAAGCCATACAGAACTCTTCCCGACTCGAAGAATGCCCTCTCCCTTATCAGGATTTCCGAAGAGTATTTCTATTTCACCATCTGATAAATCAAAATTCTCTCTTATTTGTTTTTCGTCAATCTTATTTTGTTGCATATACAAAGTTGTAAATGTAGCTTGTAAGATACCACGAGCTTTTGGATGTTGAAGAATACGAACGAAGTCTTGTGTAGCCCAACAGAATCCACAGTTTCTTTTTCTTGCACGCCTTGCTACTTTCTCAAAGAAAGAGACTGTGAGATCATTATCTAAAAATTGCCACAATTCGTCGCAGTATATAAATTTCTTCTTTGTAGCATTTTCTGAGTTTTTCGCAAAGTATTCCCATAGGTAATTAAGAATAACGTGATACGCAATTGGTTTTAAGAAACCTTCTTCCATTTTGCTTATGTTAAAGTTAACTAAGCGGGCAGAGTTAAGGGATTGTGTGATACCTTTACCAAGATATGTTTGACCATCAAAAATTGGTTTTGATCCATCTTTTAAGAAAGGTCTAATGGCTGCGATTAGTCGAGCCGCTCTCATTTCCTTTGAATATTTGTGAGTCAGATAGTTATAGATGTCACTAATTGTTGGTTCTGGTTTACGAACTTTTGATTGAATGACTTGTCCATCGATCTCAACAACCTCATTTTGATAAAGAGAAGCTGGGTGTGATGTAATTTCAAGAGAATCAAATACAAATTTAATAGCTTCTTCAAGGTAGTTTCTTTCAAAAACAGATAACCCTTCTTCTTCACTATTTTTACCACGAGCGATAATGTCAAAGAATGCTAATATTTCATTTTGCTTTTCTCTTAATGGAACAAAGCGGATATAAGTTTTACCATCTCTTGTGACAATTTCCTTCTCGTCGCTTTCTTCCAACCATTCTAATTCTTCATCTTCATCCTCATCTAATAAGATATCCGTAGCACTTATCGCACATGGATTGATACATATATTCTCTTCTTCACTAATATTTAAGTTTATTCCACCTAAACGTTTTGTTAGCTTGGTCATCTCACCTTCAGGATCGATGATACAAGCCCACACATTTCCGCCACTTTTTTCACGAGCAACTTTTAGTTTCATTGCGAGTGATTTCCCCGAACCAGGTATGCCTGTTATACCGAAATTATAATTTTGTGGCCTTACTTCATCTGTCCCAAAGCTATTAATAAACTCTAACTGACCAGTAATCTTATTAACTCCTATCGGAACACCACCGATAAATTTACCACTTCCGCTAATAAATGGAGAGAATGTACCTAAAGCCCGTCTATCAATATTACGAAGAGAATCTGGTATTTCATTATTGCCTGTTGGTATAACACTTCTAAATCCCTTTTTCACACGACTCCATGTAGGTGCTATTTTGAAAAATTGCCCTGACATTTCATCTTCTATCATTTCGCTATAATGATTTAGTTCTTTTTCAGATTGGGCATATAAGGCCCCTTGAGTACTAACATTGTAGATATCATTCTCTGAAAATTGTATTTCTGACATTAATTGTTCTGTATCGAATATCTTTGTCTTAAGATCATTGATTTGATCAATGTTTCCTCTTTTTGTCTGGAAATTAAGGTTTGATTCAAGCATAGTTAATTGTCTTTGTAATAAACGGATTGCATCTGTTTTCCCAACTTTGTGAACATCAACCATTACGTCAGCTTCACCACTTGATGTTATGGAATACAACCAGTTAGTTTGCATTTTTCGTGGGTAACCATCACGCGGAATAAAAAATGGACGAAAAAAAGTTTTACTTCCTAGTGATTGCTTAATAACACCATGATCTTCTGAATTAATCGTTATACCATCTGGTGCAATAACATCCCATATAGTAGGCTTTGAATCAAAAAGTAAATCTTGCGAATTCTCGTGACCTGACTCGTCAACTTCGAGTGTTTCTAATTCTTCATTATTTTCAACGATTTCCTTTTGATTAACTTGCTTTTTCGTCTTGTTCTTGTTCTTCTTTTTGAGCAAATTCATTATCTATTCCCTCCTTGACCAATTGAATTCTTGTATCATCTTGATCCGCTGTTACATATAGTGCGAGCATTTCTTTAACTCCAAAGTCTCTAAATCTATTTTTTACTGCTTTTCTTCTGTTAAATGTGTGATAAAGAACATCACCGATTCCCTCAGTTGTTAACAATTGAACGTGCATACGTGCTTTACGCAATTGGCTTTTAGCTGTGTTCATTCTGCGATAAAGTTCCGCAAAAGCTTTATCAACAATTTTATTTTCGAGTTCTTCCTTATCTTCCGCTGTTATTTGATTAACCTTCACATCATAGGTAAAGATCAAATATCTTTTTGTTTCATATCGTGGTGCAACCTGCTGCCACTTTATTAACTCTTCAAGCATAGACTTTCCGTACTCAATTGCATTTTCATGTAAATCCTCTGCTTCTATCATATTTTTCCTCATAATTTCAATTGGTTCAGAAAGATCGATGAATCGATTTTGAAGGTAAAACTGAACATTGTAATTAATTTGCGATAACCATCGTTCAAAGGTAACATCAATGGCTTCTTGCTCAGATTGCGATAATAAGAAGTAGTTAACAGGCTCTACTTCAGCGATTAGAACAAATCGGTTATTTTTATATCGAATCATGTGGTTATTTATCTCTTTTATATCCTGAAGTAAGTCCTGAAAAACGTCTGGTTCTTGATCAAGTTCAACCGAATGTTTCTTCTTTTTTTCCTTTTTAGGTGTAAATTTGATATCACCCTTATTTTTTCTATCTTTCCATGGAATGATAGGCTCCTTCATTACGAGTCTTGCAAACACATAAATAATTAGGCCAAATACACCCATAATCAATATATCTTTCAATTACCTTACCTCCGTTTCTTCTGCTTAACTATTTTTGGTCCTTTTCTCCAAACACCGATCTGATTCTTGTATCCCATTTTGATAAGGAAATAGGAATCATAATGTAAGTGATATTTAGATTTTTTCGCAAACCCTAGTAAACCGACTGCGATAGCCACAGGTAAAGCAGAGAATATACACATGAAAATACCTATAAAAAAGTTTGGAGCAAAATTAAAAACATGGGGTATATAAGAATAAACCAATCCTCCACCTACAATTAGATAGATAAGTTGTCTCTTAGAAATAATCCCAAGAATCTCCTTTTGTTCAGAAGACATATCTATTGGAACAGTTACTTTTCTCATAACATCACCTACTTATTTTAAAAATAGACCCCTCTATCATTATTAATAGAGGGGATTATTTGAGCGTTGCATTTTGATCTATGAAATTAGGCACCAAATGCTGCAATCCATCCAGCTATATCGTAAGCTTTCATAATTACCCATCCACCACCGAACGCACAAGCTAGAGATACGAGACCTGCACTTCGTCTTTGAGGATTACCATTTGATCCGGCTAATAACATACCACCAATAACAAGCATAATAATGATCCAGAAACCACCAAGAGCCATTACGAAATACACGACTTTATCTAGGTCATCATAGATACCACCGCCAGCATCAATACCTCCGTTTGGTGTAATTCCAGCTTTCGACCAAGCTCCAGTATCCACAGTCTCATCATCATCAGTAGCAAAAGCTTGCGGGACGGATACACTGAAGCTTAATATTAGTACTGTCATTAATGTTAATAAGCAAATTACTCCTTTTTGTTTAAATGCTTTCATATGTATAGTTCACCTCCTTTTGAGGACAAAAAAATCCCCGAAAAAACCACGATGAAATAAATGCTATAGAAATAGCATTCTTCATGATTTTTTCGGGGATCTCCCGTTAATATTAAATTGAAATTTATATAACTATATTAGTAGATAATGGAACGGATTGCAACTAGAAAATTACTCTCAAATTTAATGTAGCCAATATAATATAAGGATAGGGCATTCATTAGAATGCCCTTATATAAAAACAATAATTAACTATCAGCTTCAATTGCATGACCACATTTACAAGCAACATAGTCAATCACACAATCACTAATAGCGAATGTAATATCGTTACCTTCCTCATGAATACTCTCTTTGGATATTCCCTTTTTTACTTTAACAAGTTTATTTTCTCTCTTGTACATATCACATATTAATGTAAATGCAAATATAGCCACTTCCTTCGTTCATTATTTACATTTAAAGAGATTGGGATTATTAATCCCAATAATAAGAATTAATCACTTCCTCATTAAGCAACTTTACATTCTTGTATTCTTTAAGATAAGTAAGAAATGCCAGTAACCTCATTCGATTAGGAAATGATATCTGCTTGATATTACCGTAGATATCAATATAACCGTTAGTTAGTGTATCTGTAATAGATATTCTCACTTTGTCAATATATACATATAAAACATCCCCATTAAAGTCACAAGCAACATCAATAGCTAATTCTCTTGGAGAAATCTCCAATATCTCAGTTTCTTGTATCATCTATATTCACTCCTAAATCAGTAAACATTATTGATTAGTTCACTTAATTCTTTAATTTCCTCTGAAAATAACGTTACTTCACCTATTACCTCACCATCAAACAACTCTGTTAACAAAACTCCTTCATTACTAGCTTTTGCTTTTAGTATATTAGTATCATTTTCATAGATTACCTTTTCCATTCTTCTCTCTCCTTTTTGCGTCCTGTTATTAGAAAAACGTTATGACTTTTTCATGATCTTCTCAATCAGATGTAACGCCCATTGTTCACTAATTTGTTTTTGTTTTTGCAACTCACATATTTTCTTTATCTCTTTAATAGTCTCACTCATAAAATCCTACCTTCGCGCTTTGATCTTTTTGTTTATTAAAACAAAGCAATAACCTCTCTAATTAGACTTACAATTCCGTAAATGCAAAGAGTAATAAATGCTACCAATGCAATTCCGTTTATTTTTATGTCATACATCTTGCTATATAAAATCTTCTTCATAATACAAATCCTCCAGTGGCATTTTTTATGTCAATTCGCAATTTAATAACGACATTATCTCTTATCTAATATGTAATGCTTATAAAGTGTTTCAGCATTCTTTAGACATTCATTTTCATCTAAGTGCTCAACTAATCCAGTTCTTGTTCCTTCATCTGGAAAGTAGCAATATTCCTTATCTCCATCAAACTTTATAGCTGGATGATAAACAGAAAATGTTGTACCTCCATTCACATACGTTTGCTTTTTAGCAATAAATGGTTTCTCCATATAAATAATCCTCCTAATTACACTTTGATTTAATAAGCATCATGGTAGTACATCATATCAAAAGCTAATTCTTGCACTTCTTTGTACTGATCCATATGTTCAGATATAAATCTACTCGCATCTGATATAGTACTTCCAACAAATTTCACATCAATCAATAGCTCCATTTTGGCAATTAAGTTTAATTGTTTATCAGTTGGGTATCTCATTTTTCTCAACCTCTCTTACTGTATGTGTTATAGGCGTTCCTAGTATCCTCTTTTCGCAATCATCACAAAATACAGGGTTAATAGGCATCCCGTAACACCCACATTCATAGCCACTACAACAAAATTCAGGTACATAATTATTAGTAACCTGAATATCACAATGACAAGAATCACACGTATCTTTTTTCATTGATTAACTCCTATCTGGTTGGCTTATCTTTTATAACTAAGCAATCAAATCAAAATAAAAAGAGAAACATAAGTTTCTCTCATAAAATAAAAGTATTAATACTTTTAAAAGAAATCTCTTCCTTCTTTTGCTATTCGTAGTTTATATTTGGTTGCAAACAGGAATCCCTGTGACTTACCAAATGAATACCAATCTTTAATAGCGAAGATGAACTTTTTCATAATTTCCTCCCTTATCGAACAAATAAGTGTATCCTACATAATTAATTACTATCTACTAATAAATTATTTCTCATTATAGTTAATGGCAGGAGCGGTAAAGCGTCTACTCTTTCGCCATTTGAATTATGTGTGATATCTTTTTCTTCTAAGAACCTAATAATTAGTTGTCTTTCTTCTTCAACCCTCAAACGTATTTCATATGAAGTCATCATTTTTTCATCCTCTCTTTAGTAAAAAAAGATCCTCTATTAAGTGATATTTTATAAATCAAACCACTCAATATCGAATCTTTTCATTTCCTCTTAACTATTGTCTAGTTACCTGCAAGCATACTTAACTTCAATTAATATATGCATAAATATCCTCGTCCAACTTTTTATCTAGTGCAATATCAAAGCAAGTGTCACAAATTGAAGATCCTGGTGGCACATATTCAGTACAATATCGACATGTTTCTTCCTCAATAAATAATAAGCTCTCTTCTTTTAGCGGTATTTTATAAGAATTTTTTTCATATTCACATTCTCTACAGAACTTATTATCTACCCAATCTTTATGACTATTTCCTTCTTCATCTTTAAAGGAAGCATATTTAGATACGGTAATTAGCTCTATATAACAACTTGGACATTTCATTTTGTATGCAACCTCTCTTAAGTAAAGTAATGGCCTCTTATCATATCAAAACAATTTCTTGAAATGGGGAATTTTGGAATTTATAAACAAATCATCTATTCCCTTCCCATCATTTTGATTCCAAATGACCATGTTAACGTGATAGCCTTCTGCTTTTAGTTCTTTAACACACTCCATTAAGTGATTACGCACATAAGGATTGTTAACAACGTCAGCATCAAAGCAAAGATTAACCTCTTCTACACCCATTTCCTTCATAATTGGTAAAGACAATCTCCATGAATTCACACCAGGTAGGGCTAGTAAAACATCTCCAACAACAACAAGTTCTTCAGGATCAAAGAGTTTAGGGATATAATCAGCTGATATATCCGTTTTTAATGGACCTTCTGATAACCATACTGTTCTTGTTTTTAACACTTCACCAGTTTTCCAGTTTTTAAGCTTTTCGCTTGGAACAGATACATGCACTGGAGCGGGATCTCCTGAACCTGTGCCTTTCTTTTTATTAGCTGAACTTAGCCAATAATATCTGTTACCTTTCTTTAAAGTTACCCAGCCTAAAATATCGGAATCCACAGATATTGTTTCTGTTTTACCAAGCTCTAACTCTTTTTCAAAAAGAATGGTTCCTTCATAAGATACTTGAACAAGATTAGGCTGCTGTATAACCTTTGCTCTTAAACCTTGTTTTCGCTCTTTGATTGTCGCAACATTAGGAGGGTTATCTATACGGTATTGGAAGCCCACAATTTCATTTTTGTGATTACGGAAAGGAATTAATATTCCCTTCATACCGTTAATACTCCAATATTGTCCGTATTTCCCTTCACCAAGATAAAAGCCAGGAATACCACTCAAATCATCCACTCCTAATATATCTTGAATATCTTTTGCAATATTCCAAGGTTGGTCAGGGAATGAACGATAACCTCTTAATCGAATTTGTTCGTCTGAAAGATTACGTTCTGCAGAAGTTAGATGATCATAATGAGAATCATCTAACTCAAGACAATCTAACATCGCAGAATAAACAGTGTTAAGAATAGAATCTTGCTTTTTCTTTTCACCCATATATTCCGCAACTTTAGAAGAATCAATTTTTCGACGTTTTTTCTCACCTTTTAAAAAATGTAAGTACGACGGTAGACTTGAATTTTTGCTGAAGTACTTTTCACTTTCAATTCTGATACATGCTACCATTTCACCATCTTTATGCTGCATACAGCCCCCTGTTTTTCCACAGACAGGGCAAGCAAGTTGATAAAATTCATACCAATCTTTAATTTTCGTTTTACGCATATCCCTACTCATAAAAAACATCCTTTCGTAAAGCCTCTTAAATAATCACCCATATTAGATACAATCTGTAAATCTACTCTCGTCCAATGGAGGCATAACCGTTATAACAAAGAACTGATTTTTTGCTTCCTCAGTAACGACAATAACAATTGGATTATTCGATGTATCTTTACCCGCTATTACATAATTAAGTGTGTTCTTGCCAAGCTCCTGACTATATCGAAATTGTGACTCGATAATATTCCCAGAAACAATTGCATTCACTAGATCACCTTTTTTATATCCCCTTTTAGCCATTCTTCCTTTTGTGTGATGACCAAGACGAATATAACCAAATCCACCCATAAGAATTTTCTTAATTTCTCTCATTTTTCTTGCTTTTAGATCCATTCTCCACACCTCCAAGTCATTTTTTGAAAATAAAAAAGCGACCTTTGGAAGTAGTTTAATAGGCACAATTATTGTGCTGCTCTCTACTGATCCAAAGATCGCATAAGTTTAATAGAATCCCGCTAACCTTTAAATAGGTTGCCATAAAACAAAAAATAAAACGAATATACTTAAAAATATATCACATTTTATATCTTTATCAAGGGGATGTTTCAAATAGAGATTTTAAACGGGAGAATAAAGGGTTATTTTTTTGTAATCGTTTTTCCATATATTCCTTACCTATAAGACTAGTAGTAATCGTGTTATAAGGTTCTCGTAGAATTTTATATACACCTTTGTTTTCAATCAAGGGCTTTTCCTCTATATAATTCTGATAAATTTCTTTGGTCAGATCAGGTATTGTTGCTAATATCGGTAATCCAAGACTATCGGAATAGATTTCTTCCTTACTGAAAGACATGTGTTTTGTATAGATCAGTTTGGCATTTAGATTTTTTTTCTGAACAATATCTTGTATATATTTCTTCCAAGCTAAAATTTGTTGATACGAACCATCAATCATTATCCAAAGTTCATCAATATAATCGAGGGTATCAAGAGTGTTCTGATGCATTTCACCTGTAGGTAAATCAATAAGAACAAAATCGTAGTATTTTGGATTGTTAATGTACTCTTTTAGTAAATCTTTATTCCATTCCACCTTAATGTCGTTATCATCAAGAGGTAGCCAGTTCACCCCTTTATAAGCCCAATCTACATTCTGTGCAGGAATATCACTATTATGTAAGGCAGTTATAAAAGACACCCAATTTTCAGGCATAGATTTATACCGCTTTAATGTTGTTTTTATAAACGGAAAATTAGTGAGTACTTCAACAACTGATGTTGGAATACCCAACTTTCCAAGAAAGATAGCATAGTTAATAACAAAAGTTGTTACGCCCATTCGATGTAAAGGAGACCATATGCCAATCGTTTTATTTCTATCCCAATGAGCATGACTAAATGCTGCCTTTCGTATAGCAACAGCTCTTTCAGAATATGGATTAGACTCAACTTGTTGAAATTCAGCTACGGAATACTTTTCATTTTCACCTTGCAGTATCTTAGAATCATCTTGTAGTTTCTTTATAACCTTTTCATCATACTCAGGATAAGGATCACTAACCTTTACGGGTTTACTATAATTAGTATCGTCTAAGTCTTCATCAATTGACTCTTTCTCTTCCTCGTTATCTACTATGTTATCTTCTGGATCTAGTTTTACTTCTTCTGCTCTTTTTTGGGTTGAAATATCAGTAGATTTATCTTGAGATTTAGGCTTAATTACTTTATTTTCATTTACCTCTTTTTTTGATTCTACATCTACTGACTGTTTAATAGTTTCGTTGGCGTCATTTTTCTGTCCTTTGTTTTGGTCAACTTGTTTAGGAGTATCATTAGCTACCTTTTCCACCGCTTTCACCTGTTTTTCTTCAATTTTTTCATTTTTCGCAGGATCAACTGGTTTACTTTTGGTTGGTGCCGTACCCTTTCCAGTCACAGAAGGATTTGCTAAGTTTCCTATCATCAACCAGGTACTAACTGATTTAAAGTTAGAAAAACTTGTTACATTACCAATTGTTTCGGGCTTTAATTTATTATTTACTAACCATATTTCTTTTATAGGATAAGACTTAACTTCCTCTAAGGAATGGCTGTCCGTTATTAATAAATCAACTTCTTCTTTAACTTCCGCTACATTATTGATTGCAGGAACAATTGAACTATCTCGGTATTTTTTGATTAGTATTTTTTTTAATGCAGTGATTTCAGACTGATTACTTATGGCCAAATAAATCTTTTTCATATATCTCTTGCTCCTGTTTAAGATACTGGTCGATTCTTTCTTTCAACTCAGTCGTAAAAGGATATTTATAGTTTTCTATTAAGCCTAAATAGCTAGTTGATATACCTATATCATGAGCAAATTCATACTGACTCTTATTTAATCTTTTTCTAAGGATAATTAGTCTTTCAACATCATTGTCTAGATAGATCATGTCCGCGAATTTTTTTATCATTTTTTCAAACCCCTACTTAAAAATTGTTATAAAAATACAAAAAACCGCTAAACATAGCCCCTTTTTATAAAAAGAAGATGTGTTTAGCGGTTTACGCTTTAGTAATTTAATTGTTAATGAAAAGTATACCATAAAAAATAACGCATTGTTAAGATGTTTCAGCCAATCAATTTATTAACCTATAGATTTTTTATTGAGCTAGAGATTTTTTTGATATATACTATTGCTATATTCATTTTATTTTTGTTTTATGGCAACCTTTTAGGTTAGCGGGTACTTATTAAATGTAGTGTAGTGCTT